>DUEY01000019.1 GCA_011174795.1 Dehalococcoidia bacterium | reverse complement strand
CAGCGCCCTGCCCGAGGCCTGGTGCGTCTGCACCTGCTTCAGACGGTTAGTCTCGAAAATAGCCTCGGTCTCGCTGCTCGACACCGAGAACACCTCCGCCTCCTCAGCCGCCTTCTTTGCCAGGTTAAGCAGGTCTTCCATAAGTAAGGCCCTTAATCTATCCTACACATATTTTCGTCATAACGTTCGTTTACCGCTGTCTGTAATTCCCTATAGAATTTCACTAGTCTTTCTTTGCAGACCTTGCATTCTTTGGGTAGTACACACAAGATGTCACACCAACCATTTCCTGCATCCCAATAGACCACTTCGAATTCTTCACCTTCTGCTATCCATGCCCTCTCGCCGAATTGAGGTGCGCTCTTATGATATTCCATGCAGCCGATTACATCTGATAGAATATCGCTTTCAACCTCTGTCATGATTTACCTCCATCTCTCAATGATTCCAAAATCAGCGCTTTCCTCGCTGTGGGTTAGTGCTGAATTGTATAGTTCTTCTAATTCCTCATAAAGTCTGAACGTAAATCTATCTTGGAAATCCCTGAATGGTGTTTGGTATATATATTTGTTAAATAAGTCTTTTTCTTTAGAGCTGGGCCCAATGATGAAAAAACGAGTATAGAACCTTCTAGGGATTTTCAATAGCCTATCCAATCCAGATTTAACTCTCGTTGTTTCCTCTACTTCAAACGCATAAACAGGAAATAAACCGTAATCATCTTCATCAAACCATAAAGTATCTATTTCCCTGATCTTGGTTAAATTTGGGCCTTTAAAAATATCGGTGCAATCAGATACAGTAACAAAATCCTTTAATGTTTTCCCTTGAAAGTATCTAATGGTCTGGTCATGGGGTGGCACATATGTTTCATATCCGTATATCTTTCCTAATGTTACCAACATACCCTGAGCAATGCCGTGGTCAATCTCCGAGTCCTGAGTAAAACCTTGTTTTTCAGGCTCTATCGAAATCTCTTCTACAATCTTGTATATACCGCTTCTTTCCGGTGGCACTGGTTCGAATATTTTGTATTGTCTTACAACCCTTCTGATAGTATCTTGCCAAGTAGGATTAGTCTTGGTTTTAGGATGCCCTTCAACCACTCGATTAATTTCAGATAGATGCCCCTGTCCGCCTAATTCTAACAGTGCATCTCTGACAACGTCTTTCCAAGTTAGCTTCTGTATCATTCTTTAATATCCAATTTCTTCAATACCTAGTGATTTGACAAAATCTCGACCTTTATCTGTAATCAATAAAGCATCAGGTGTTGCCTTTATAGATCCAATTTTAACGCCAGTGCCAATTGGCACTATTTTGACAAATCCTGCATCAAGTAGCCTTTTTATTAATAAACTAAGATATACAGGGAACGGTATACCCTTTCCAATTGGTGTTGTATATAAGTCAAAGAGAACGTCCATTTCGAACTGCGAAAACTTTTCAATAGCAAAGCGTAGATTTGCTTTATATATTCGCAACGATTTTCTGTCAATTTCGCCTTTATCTGCTCTACTATGGCAATTTGGACATAATGCAATTAAATTCTCATATGCATGTTCTTTACACTGTTCCCAAGGTACTATATGGTGAACTTCTACATCGATATGGCGACAAGTTGGAATAGCACATCGATGTCCAGCTTCCACAAGCACTCTGCGCTTAAGTTCTGCAGGTATTGGTGGTCTTTCTGCATCATTCATGATTTATATCTCTTGTCATTGTGTTGAAGATGTTCAACCTCCTCCCAGGAGGCACTTCTGTATCCGGATGTGGGGGCTGCCGTTGGAGACGGGGAGGGGCATCTGTCCCCCTTTGCCGCAGCCGCCGCCCTGGTTCATGCCGAGGTCGTTGCCGATTGCGTCGATGTTCTCCAGCGTGGTGAACAGGTTGCCGCTGAGCGTCACCGGCCGCAGGAGCTCCGCCACCCTGCCGTTGCGTATCATGTAGGCTTCCCCCGCCGAAAAGGTGAACATCTCCATGCTGGTCATGCCGCCGTACCAGTTGCGGGCGTAGACGCCCTCCCCGATATCGGCGATGAGCTCATTGAAGGATGCCTCCTGCGGCTCTATGTAGGTGTTGGTCATGCGCACGATGGGCTGGAAGGTATAGCCGATTGCCCGCGCGTTGCCGGTGGGCGCCTCGCCCATCTTCGCCGCCGTCTCGCGGGAGTGGAGCCGCCCGGTTAATACGCCTTCCTTTATCAGATACGTCTTCGTCGCCGGCACGCCCTCGTCATCGTACTTATACCTGCCGCGGAGGCCGGGGACGGCGGCGCCGTCCACGATGTTGAGGTGCCTGCCACCGAACCTCCGCCCCAGCACCATTATCTCGCGCATGCGCTCGTTTTCATAGACAAAGTCCGATTCCGAGAGGTGGCCGAAGGCTTCGTGGCAGAAGACGCCCGCCAGCACGGGGTCGCAGACAACCGTGTACTCGCCCCCCTTGAGCCGGGGAGCCGAGAGCAGCTCGACCGCCCGCTTCGCCATCCCCTCTACGTCGGAATGTAAATTTTCGATGAAGCCGTAGTCGCCGTTGCTGCCCAGGCTGAGCGAGGACTGCTGGACGTCGTTGCCGTCCCGCGCCACGGCGTTGAACCTCGCCATGAGGTCGACCTTCGTCTGCTCGATGTAGCTTCCCTCGGAGCTGGCGAAGGTCACCTTCTTGCGCCTGTCGGAGTAGCCGATGGTGGAGGTCTGAATCTTGGGCGTGCCCCAGATGACGTCGTTGTACTCGTCGAGGATACGCTTCTTCTCCGCCAGGGGTACGGTGGAGGGGTCCTTCTTGACCTCGGGCGGCACGATATCCACCAACGGCTCGACGGGGGCGAGCCGGCTCTCCTCCCTCCCCACCAGCTTCGCCTGACGCACCGCCTTCTCCACCTTCTCCCGCAGCCCGCTGAGGTTGTTGAACGAGATGAAGCCCCAGCCGCCCCTGTCCAGCGCGCGGACGTTTCCACCGGTGCTGGTGAGCCTGCCGATGTCCTCCAGCTCGCGGCCGCGGTACTGGATGCGTGCGGCCTCCCCCTCCTCGATGCGGACCTCGATGTAGTCCGCGTCGTGTCCCTTCAGAGCCTCACTAATACGGTCGCGCATGGTATATCGCCCCGTCCCTGTGGTGATGTCAATTATAGGTTTCGCATAAAGAAAAATCCAGTTCCTGTTGTGGTATTGACTTTGTGTGGTAGTATAGCTGTCGCAGGTGGTATGAGGCTTGCCCCTGGATGTTTTACCCTTTGCAGCATTAATAAAGGAGGGAAGAGATGAGGTTTATGAGGTTCGCGTTGTTCGATACGAATAAGACATCTGAGGTAGCGGCGGCATCGGACAGGGTGTGGGCCAGTCCCCCGGAGGGGATAAAGATTCTGGCCAGTTACATTTGTCAGGGAATTGCCTTCTCTGGCGCTCCCCCAAACACGATGGTAGCCATCCAGATTATTGAGGCCGAGAGCAATGAGGCAATGGCCGCTACCACCTATCCGATAGCACTTACCGGCGCAACGATCTGGAACGTACCTGTCATGGAGTTGCCCGTGGGCGGCGCAGCGGAAGAGGAAAAGAAATACAGGAAGTGAACTCAGTTCAGGCATTTTTTTCAGGGGGCAAGGCATCCAGGGCAGGCCCGGCCACCGGATTGAGAGAGAAATGAGCATGATTAAAGCAGTGTCACTCATCAAGAGAAAGCAGGGTCTGTCGCGGGAGGAGTTCATCAGGCACTATGAGGAGGTGCATGTGCCGCTGGCGCTGCAACATTTCCCCTTTCAGAGATATGTCCGTAACTATATCATTATTCCTCCCGGGAGCGAGGAACCGGATTTCGACTGTATCACCGAGGTCTGGTTTGGCAGCATGGAGGACTGTCAGGCCGCGGCTGAATTCTCGGCTTCAGCGGCATACAAGGTAATAAGCGACGACGAAGAGAAATTCATGGACAGGGACAAGATAGTCGCTTTCCTTGTTGAGGAGCATGTAACGGACTGACCGGCGGTGCCTCCTGCACGCACACGGCATACAGCGGCTTGACGCGGGACGTGCCCTCTGATAACGTCTCAAGTGGAACACGTTAACCAGACCGGTGAAGAGAAGCGGCATGTCTGTAGAGTTCGTCCATCCCAGACTGGGTGAGGAGGTCCAGGCCCTGGCCGGGTATTATACCCTGCTCAAGGAGCTGAGGCTGAAGCACAATGACAGGGAGGTACTCTGTATCACCGGGATGGGTGCCGTGGAAGCCTCCTGCTGCGGCAGCCGCAGTTTCCACTACGCCATCGTGCCCGGGTATGTGGTGAGCTGGAAAAGCAGGGTGAACGAGGAAGGCTTGCCCGTATCGGAGGTCGAGCCGGTTAGCGAGGAGGCGACGAAGCAGGAGATTGTAGAGACCCTCGAGGCAACCGAGGGCATATTTCAGAGCGACGTCGAATTCTGGTAGCAGGTGCCACTGAGGGGGATGGTGGTGGGAATCCGTGTTTATTTAGCGTCTCGGGCTCCGCGGGTGTCAGCCCGCTTCGGGGCTGCGGGCTTTCCTCCGCTCTCCAGGTAGTATTGACATTTCAGGGCGAGCTGCTCGTCGAGTTTTTTCACGTACTCCGCCGAGTTTTCGGGACGCTTCTCGACGAATTTGAACTCCAGTTCGCTGTGTCCGTGGTAGAGTATGCACACCGGTTTATGCACGCACCTCTTACAGCTCCTGACCGCTTCACGCTGAACGCCGGCTTTTTGACTGTTGCTCATGCCCGCCACCCACACCGGGTAGTCTCCTGAGCCGCCTCCCGTCGGCCTCTCGACAGCTCACCTATGCCGTCGAGTCGCTGAAGAAAGCTATCAGCAGGACGATGAAGATGAGGATACCGATAATTGCCTCAGCCATCATTCAACCTTGTGACTGGCTACATTATCCGAGTACTCGGTCCATTCCCTGCCAATCTTTTTCACGAACTCCATGCGGTAGTTGACGATCTCATCCCAGGGGAAGTCCTCGTACTGCCCGTGGTCTTTGACAAGCTCGATATGGGGCTTGCCTTCCTGATTGTAGCGCGAGTCCCTGGCGTCGTTTATCCCGTCGAAGTCCACCGGGACGAACCCGTTTTTCTGGCAGGTCTCCAGGTCGTAGGCCGGGCTGACATGGACCCACCTGCCATCGATGTAGAGCTCGGCATAGCCATGCTGGATGAGCAGGTTGCCGCCGCCGACCATCTTGCGGAACTTGTACGACAGGAGATGGTCGCGGACGTCCAGGTAGCCCAGGCGGGCGGGGATGCCGGCAGCCCGGCTCAGCGCCGCGAGGACGAGCGACTTGTGCTGGCAGTGTCCGGTGCCTCTTTCCATGATGAGGCTCGCCCTGTGTTCCTCGAGATACTGGCTCGGCGCATAGGGGTTGTGCTTTATCTCGTCCCTGACGAAATAGAACAGGGCTAAAGCCTTCTCCCTGTCCGTTCTCAGCCCGCGGGTGACCTCAGCGGCCTTCTCCTTAATGGAATCCGTGCCGCAATCGATGGCCTCCGTGCATCTCAAGTACTTCTCCATCCCGGTCATGACAGCACCTCTCGAAGCTCGAACCTATTCCCTCCCCGTGCAAGAACTGGTGCCTCCAAGGGAAATCGAATCCCTGTCTCTGCCTTGAAAGGGCAGTGTCCTAGGCCGCTAGACGATGGAGGCACATGTAAATCTGGTTTGAAGTATAGCAGAAACAGCTTGGATTGGCTATGGGTAAACCGCCGGGGCATCGAGGCCGGTCGTTTCCGGGAAGCCCAGCATGAGGTTCATGTTCTGTACTGCCTGCCCCGCTCCTCCCTTGACCAGGTTGTCGATGCAGCTGACGACGATGAGCCTCCCTGTTCTGCTGTCGACAGCGGGGTGGATGAGGCAGAGGTTGTTCCCCCAGGTCTGCTTGGTCTGCGGCGGTGGGGATACTACCCGGACAAAGGGCTCGCCGCGGTAGAAGTCCTGGTAGAGCTTCATGACCTCCTCCCCGCCCTTCTTCCCCCCGGCTAACTTGCCCTCCTTAAGCTTGGCGTAGCAGGAGGTCAGTATCCCGCGGGTCATCGGTATCAGGTGGGGGAGGAAGGTTACCGACAGAGCAGGCTCCGCAGCCAACCGCTTCAGTTCCTGTACCATCTCCGGCAGGTGGCGATGACCCTCGAGGGCATAGGCAGAGACGTTCTCGTTTACCTCGGCGTAGTGGGTGGTGAGGCTCAACGCCCTGCCGGCGCCCGAGACGCCGGATTTGCTGTCGATAACGATGTCAGGCTCGACGAGGCCAGCCTTGACCGCCGGCACCAGTGCGAGGATGGCACCGGTGGGGTAGCAGCCCGGGTTGGCGACGAGCCGGGCTGCAGCGACCTGGTCGCGGTTAAGTTCCGTCAGCCCGTATACCGCCTCCTCGAGATATTTCGCCGCGGGGTGGGCTATCTTATACCACTGCTCGTACTCCGTAGCATCCTTGAGCCTGAAGTCGGCGCTTACATCGACTACCTTGACGCCCTGCTCCAGCATGGTGATGACCGTGGCGGCGCTTTCTCCGTGAGGCAGGGCGGAGAACACAAAGTCGACCTTGTCGAGCTCGGTTTTTATCGTCAGTTTGATGTCATCGAGATGCGGCAGAGCCTCGCCAACCTTCTGCCCCACGGCGCTGCGCCCGGTAACCGAGGTCAGCTTGACCTTGGGATGCTGGTGCAGCAGGCGAGCCAGCTCCATGCCGATATAGCCGGTGATGTTGATAATGCCAGCCTTTACCTCTGCCATCTATACTTCCTATTCAGTTATTCGCTCTGCTATTGTATCCTATAGCGAGCTTCGATTAAATCCCTCTCCCTTGAGGGGAGAGGATAGGTGAGGGTGAATTCCCCCCTCCCTCTAACTCCCTCCCAACAGGGGAGGGAGGACAATAAGGAATTACGCTGCTAACTATGCCGCGGGCGTTTTTCGCTCGCCCACAGGACATACTACCACACATTTATCGCAAATTGCCAGTTCGCCGCGCCGCTCGCCGGACACGGCGGCCAGACACCAGTCGGGGTTGCGAAGGCGATAGGGCAGGAGAATACTCACCGGACAGGCCTTGATACACTCCTGGCAGCCCTCGCAGTACGGGCTCTCCTCCCTAGTGTATCTACCGGGGCCGCTGGTTGCAAGCGGGGCATCGGTCCTGATGGCCATAAACCTCAGCCAGGGGCCGAACTGCGGGTTGATGACGAGGGTGTTCTTGCCCTGAAACCCAAGGCCGGCGGCGACGGCGAGGTGCTTGAGGTTCGGCCTACCGCTGGGGGAATAGCCCAGCTCGCCCACAAGCTCCGCTGAATATCCCTTTCCCCTGATGAAATCGAGCAGGGCATCCTCTTTATCTTTGGCGTGCCTGATGAAGCCTCGCAGGATTGTTCTGCCGCCTGCCGCGGCGAAATCGTCGAGGTCCCTCTCGGGGGTCGAGACCAGCCCCAGCACCAGGATGGTATCGCCAGTCGCGGGCTCGATAGCCACGCCGGCTGCGTCGAAAAGCGAGCGGGCGCGGTCGATTATCTCTTCCGCTTCGTTCAAGCCTTAACCCCGTGCTCCATCGCTGGCTCGAGCAGGTAGCGGCCCGCCGGGCAGAGCGTGAGCAGAACGCACTGGTGGCAGCGGGGACGCTGTGACCTGCACACCCTCCGGCCGTGCTCTATCATGTAGATGTGGAAGCGGTAGACGTCCTCCGCGGGCACCATGCCGCCCAGCACTTCGTGCGCTTTTCGCGCCGAGGCCCTGTTGTCTATCAAGCCCAGCCGCTTCGCCACCCGGTGGACGTGGGTGTCGACGGGCAGCGCGGGCTTGCCCAGCGAGAACAGCAGGACGCAGGCGGCGGTCTTGGGCCCCACGCCGGGCAGAGCCTCCAGCCAGGCTCTGGCATCAGCCAGGGGCAGCTCCCGGAGGAACTCCAGGTCGAGGGAGCCGCGCTGAGAGAGAATACGCCCGAGTATCTGCTTAATCCGGGGTGCCTTTACCTGCGCCAGGCCGCCGTGCTTTATCGCCTCCGCGATATCCGCTGCATCCGCCTCAGCCACCGCCTCCCAGGTGCCGAACCTGGTGATGAGGCGTTGGAACGCCTGCCTCGAGTTATGGTCCGAGGTATTCTGGGAGAGGATGGTCATGATGAGCTCGGGAAGCGGGTCGCGATGCTGGCTCCAGTCGATGGCGCCGTATTCCTCCGCCAGCAGCTTGATTATCCTGGCGATGCTCAATAGGCTCACCTTATTGCAGGCTCTTGAGGTGGCAGGTATCGTTGACCAGGCTCACCGTGGGAACGCCGTCGCTGAACTCAAAGGAGTTGAGGGCGCATACATCCTGTCCCACCTGCCAGTAGTGTGAGTTGTCCAGCCCGAGCAGGGCGCAGAGCAGCACCTTGCACACAACCATGTGGGAGACCAGCACCACCGTCTGCTCGTTGTGCTCAACAGCAAGCCTCTCCACCGCAGCAGTAACCCTCTGGCGCAGCTCCTCCATGCTCTCTCCCTCGGGGAATCGGACCTCGTGGGGTCGATTGACCCACGTCTCGAAGAGCTCCGGGTACTTCTGAGCGGCTTCCTCTGTAGAGAGCCCCTGCCAGCCCCCAAAATCTACGTCGAGCAGCCCGTCCAGCGGGACTACGGGGAGGCTGAACTGCTGTGCCAGGATGCCGGCTGTCTCCATGGTGCGCTTGAGGGGGCTGGCATAGATGGCAGCTACCTCCCTGCCTTTCATGTGCAGAGCCAGCGCTTCTGCCTGCCTGATGCCGGTCTCGTTCAGGGGGAGGTCGACCCTCCCTCGAAACCTCTCCTCCCGGTTCCACGCCGTCTGCCCGTGTCTCACCAGATAAAAACGGGTCACTACGCTCCTCTGTACAGTCAAGCTCCGGGCGGGGTCTCGCCCTTGCGGACCAGCCAGTATTCCAGGCTGTCGGCGAGGGCGATCCAGCTCGCCTCGATGATATTGGTCGAGCTTCCCACCGTGTGCCAGTCATGCTCGCCGTCGCTGGACTCCATGAGCACCCGCACTATGGACTCCGTGCCCTGGCTCTCATCGAGGATGCGAACCTTATAGTCGACCAGCTTCACTGCGGCAAGGCTGGGATAGAACTGGAGCAGCGCCTTGCGCAGGGCTGCGTCCAGCGCGTTTACCGGGCCGTTGCCCTCGGCTGCGGTGTGGTAAAGCTCCCCGCCCACCCTCACTTTGACCATTGCCTCCGACAGCAGGTATTCCCGTACTGCCGTGGTGGGAAGTCGGCGCAGCCTCTCTACAACGACCATGAAATCGACCAGCTCGAAGGGAGGCTCGTAGTCGGGCTGGCTGCGCCTGAGCAGGAGCTCGAAGGAAGCCTCGGCGCCCTCGTACTGAAACCCCTGGCTCTCCAGCGACTTGAGCTGCTCCAGCACCTCACGTGCCCGCTCACCCCGGGGGATGTTCAGACCCAGCTCGCTGGCTTTATAGGTGATGGCGCTCATGCCGGAGAGTTCGGAGACCAGCACCTGGCTGCGGTTGCCTACCAGGTCGGGGTCGATATGCTGGTAGCTCTCCTCCTGCTTGGTCATCCCCGAGATGTGGAGCCCGGCCTTATGGGTAAAGGCGCTCGCTCCTACATAGGGGAGGTGAGGGTCGAGGCTCATATTGGCGAGCTCGCTCACGTAGCGAGCCACCTCGGTCAGTCCGGCTAGCTGCTCGTCGCTGATGCAGTCAATACCCATCTTGAGCTTCAGGGCGGGGATGATGGAGCAGAGGTTGGCGTTGCCGCAGCGCTCGCCGTAGCCGTTGATGGTGCCCTGCACCTGGGTAACACCCGCTTGGACCGCGGCAAGGGTGTTCGCCACCCCCAGCTCGCTGTCGTTGTGGGCGTGGATACCCAGTGGGACGCCATCTTTGCCGGCGGCTTTCACAGCGACCGCTATCTCTTCGGGCAGAGCACCGCCATTGGTATCGCAGAGCACGACGCAGTCGACACCCGCCTCGGCGGCTGCCTTGACGGTGCGCAGGGCATACTTGGCGTCTGCCTTGTAGCCGTCGAAGAAGTGCTCCGCATCGAAGAAGACGGTCTTCCCCTCTGCCTTGAGATAGCTGATGGAATCGGTTATCATGCGCAGGTTTTCCTCCAGTGTGGTCTGGAGCACCTCGGTCACGTGCAGGTCCCAGGACTTTCCCACCAGGGTGAATACCTGCATCCCCGTGTCCAGCAGGGCGCGGAGGCCGGGATCTTTAGCCGCCTCTGTTTTAGCAGGGCGGGTGCTGCCGAAAGCGACCAGCCTGGCGTGGGACAGGGCGAGGTCTCGCGCACGGATGAAGAACTCCGTGTCCTTGGGGTTGGCGCCCGGCCAGCCGCCCTCGATGAAATGGATGCCCAGCTCGTCGAGGCGCTTCGCAATCTTGAGCTTATCCTCAACGGAGAAGGATATCCCTGCCCGCTGCGCCCCGTCGCGAAGGGTAGTATCGTAAAGCTGAACGTTCAATCCTGCCAACCTCTTTCCCGCCGGTATTCACTCGGATATCTGCAGTATACCATAGAGGCGTGGTCGATTAAATAATCGGGCGGTCATGTATCGAGGGGCTTCTGGAAATAGCGGCAGGTGTAGCCAACCCCCACCAACTCTATGTCGATGCCACGCTGCTCGAGGAACTCATCAGTAGCCTTGCGGCTGCCCTCCCAGTGTCCGTAGTCGTCGATGATGACGAAACCACCGGGGCGGACGCTGTCGTAGAACTTCTCGAGACACAGCTTGACGCTCTCGTACCAGTCCGCGTCGATATGGAGCAGGGCTATATCTGGTATCTGCACCGAGGGGAAGGTGTCCTGGAACCATCCCTTGACGATGCGGACGCGGGACTCGGGGATATGCAGCTTTTGGAATACAGTTTTCACCTTTTCCAGGTCGCCGTGACACCATCCTTTCCAACCTTGAGATTTGATGCCGTCCTCTGTGCCAGGCTCAGGAAGGCCCTCGAATGAATCGAACAGCCAGATATCCCTTTCCAGCGGCGACCGTGTGCAGACGGAGGCCAGTATGGAAGCTGAGCCCCCGTTGTAAACGCCGCATTCTACGACATCGCCCGGTACGGCGCTTATGTCTATCTCCCTGCATAGCCTGTGCAGGTTGCTCAGCCGCAACGGTAGAATGGCGGTATATTTCCTGACGCGGAAGATTCGCCTTGTTGTACGGAGGGAGTCCAGGAAGGAGCCCGGACTCAGGGGGCGGAGATTACGTATGTAGACGGACAGTAACTGTCCGTAGTACACGCTTTTAAAGGCGAATGCGGCATTTATCAGCGAGAGCTTGTAAATTACGTACTTAAGCACGAATTATAGTATAGGTGCAGGGCGGGCAACCTGCAACTCGGATTCGCCCTCCACGCTTTGACAGCCCTGTTCGTTCGTGGTACGATG
Source organism: Dehalococcoidia bacterium (assembly GCA_011174795.1). Classification (GTDB taxonomy): domain Bacteria; phylum Chloroflexota; class Dehalococcoidia; order SZUA-161; family SZUA-161; genus W281. The sequence continues at coordinate 24,855 of DUEY01000019.1, read as the reverse complement.
TCTCAAACCGAAGAGGCGATGGTCACGGCGGGCAGGGCACCGAACATGGCACCAACGTTCGATGAAGAGGAAAGGCTGAGGGCGCAGGGATATCGACTGGTCGCCGGCATCGACGAGGCTGGGCGCGGGCCGCTGGCGGGACCGGTGGTAGCCGCGGCGGTAATCCTGCCCACAGAGCGCCAGCCCTTCTGGCTACCGCAGCTTCGAGACAGCAAGCAGCTCACCCCGCACATGCGGGAGTTCCTTTTCGACTGCATCCAGCGGGACGGGGCGTATTTTGGCGTGGGATTGGTTACCCACGAGGTGATCGATGAGTACGGCATCGTTGCTGCTACGAGGCTGGCGATGCGCTACGCGGCGGAGCAGCTGTCAGCACGCCCCGATTGCCTGCTCATAGACTACCTCACCCTGCCCGACGTCCCTCTCCCGCAGATGAGCATAGTCAGGGGCGATAGCCGGTCCCTCTCCATTGCGGCGGCATCCATCGTCGCCAAGGTCGTCCGTGACCGGCTCATGGTACACTACGACAGGCAGTACCCCGGCTATGGCATGTCCCGGCACAAGGGATATGGGACACCGGAGCACCTGGAGCTACTGCAGCGCCTCGGTCCCAGTCCCATACACCGCAGGACCTTCAGCCCCGTCCAGGGCTTTTTCCGGTAGATGGACCAACCATCCCTGCTGCGCACACTGGTGATGATATAGATGACGGGATATCTGAAACTGGCGAGGCTCAGCGCCTGGCCGCTGTTCTCGCTCACCTTTATGCTCACCTTCGCCGTTGACGCTCACCCGGAGACAGACTGGCCCTACGCATTGGTCGGCTTCGCGTCTCTCTTTCTCTTCGCTGCGTTCGCCTTCGCCCTCAACTTCTACTCCGACAAGGACACGGACAGGTATCAGGACGCGGAATACACAAAGGACCTCGACCTTCGTCACCAGCCGCTGGTCACCGGGGAGGTTACGGAACGGGGATGCGTGGTGTTTTGCACAGTTACGCTGATAGCGGCGGTGGCTCTTGGTTTCGTGGTGAGCGCCCTGTTCGGGTTGCTCGTTGTGCTTTCCTGTATTATCAGCGGTATTCTATACTCACATCCCTGGATTAGATTGAAGGCGAAACCGGTGGGCGACATCCTCTGTATCGCTCCGCTGGGCGTGCTGCTGCCTGCGGCAGGCTATCTGCTGGGGGCGGGGAGGATGCCCAGCTCCTTAATGATGCTCTTCTGGTTTCTGGTGGCCGCTACCTTCTACCTCGCCACGGTGGTAAGCGATTACCAGTTCGATATCAGGGCAGGTCTGCACACATCAGCCGTCTTTTTCGGCCCGCGGGGATTGCTGATGGGTATGGTTGTGAGCTGTTTGCTCAGCGTGGTCGTGTCTATATTCATATTTAACAGCAGTCACTACTTCAGTGGAACGAGGTACTTTGCGGTCGTCGCTGCCGGTGGCTTGATGCTATTCACAGTGGTGGTGTGGAGGTCGCTGCGGCCGTTGCAGAGGCGCGTCCCGGTCATTTCGTCGCGAGGACGCTGGGCCTTCATCGCGCCGGGCATAATCTCGCTGGTGTTTCTTACCTACGGCTTCATCAAGATATTTACCCCCGAATCCCTGCCCTGGGACCTGTTCTCCAGCGCCTCGGGGCTTCTCCAGTTTCTTGTAGTGGCTCAGGGCATCTCCTAGATGCTGAAGATGTTGCAGTCGCGGCAGAGGTCGCACTCCGCCCCCTTGCCTTCCTCGTGGCGCTTGACATAATACTGACGGCCCTCGGAGCACCACACCTCTTCGACTGTATGGAGGTTCAAATCGCCGAATATCTGCTTGCCGAGCGGGTCCATGCAGCACAGGTTTACCCTGCCGTCCCAGAGCACGGTCATGTGGCTGGTGGCGTGGATGCAGCGGGTGAAGTAGGTGCCCTCGGGCGCGGATGTGAGCCCGGCAAAGTTGAGGTGCTGGAAAACGAAGGGAGTGCGACAGGAGGAGTTCGACGTCGCCTTTCCCCACCTGCGGTTGAAGGCCTCTTCCTCCTCCCTGGTGATGGAGGGATGCTGCACCAGCGACACGGTGTGAGATATGCACATGGCATCGACGTAATCTATCATACTGGCTACGTGTTCGTAGTCGTCGAGCCCGGTCAATCTCCGCCGTGTTTCCACGGAGGCACCGTTTGCCGAGATATTCAAATGGAAACCGGGAACCTCCGCGAGCTGACTTATTAAGTTTTCCGTGAGCAGGCTGCCGTTGGTGTAGAGGTGTATCTCGGGGTTGGGCAGCGCCGCCCGCGCTTCTTTGATCCTATCTACTATCTGGCGGTCGAGGAAGGGCTCGCCGGTGAGCATGGGTATGAACTGTTGCGGGGGCGGGTCGAGCCTGGCGGCATCGCTCAGAATCTTGGTATAGAGCTCATCGGACATGGTGCCGTGCTGCTTTATCTGGTTATGGGCACAGAAGATGCAGCGCGCATTGCAACGGTTCGTCGTCTCAACCTGTAACACTTCCAGCATATGACCGCTCTCAAACCTTCCTCGTCAGCAGGACTATGTGCTTATCCTTAATCTCCCGTATTTCGCCTATCTCGTCCCTGTGCTCCTCTATCAGCCCGTCGATGGCGGCGGTAACCCCGGGTAGGTCGAACTTGTAGTCGTGGAAGCCGACGCTGCCCCCCGGCTGGAGGTTGCGCCAGATAACGTGGAAGTCGTTTCGCACGTAGTCCGGCTGGTGGTTGCCGTCTATGAACCCGAAGATAAACCGCTGCTCCCCGGGGAACTCGACCTCCCTTGAGTCCTTATCTATAGTCACTATATTATCGAAGCCGCGCGTCGTCTCGCGGTAGACCTCGAGCTGCGAGCGCCCCTGGAGGAACGCCTCGTAGATGTCGCACATCCTGACGCCGTTGCTGTCCTCTGTCCTGTCGCAGGCGGGGTCGAAGATATCGATGGCGTAGACCTTCCTGCCATGCTCACGGGCGTACCGCGCCAGCTTGGTCGTGCCGCCGCCCATGAAGGCGCCGATCTCGACAATATCCCCCTCCAGCTCGTGCAGCGCACGCTCCTTCATGAAGTCGATGAGGTCCTCATACCCCACGAAATCGCTGGCGGCGTCTTCTGACGATAGAATCTCTCCCAAATTACCTTCCTCGTCGTAAAACCTTGATTTTTAAGCCCTGCACATGGCGGCTATGGCCAGTATCAGCGCTGCCGATGTCCAGGTAGCCCGCTCCGGCGGGCAGGCTTCCTCCTGCGGCAGCTTTATCCCGCGGCAGAAGCCGCCCTCGCTGTCCCGCAGCCGCAGCGTCCAGTCCAGCAGCAGCCCCGCCTTCTCGTGTTCGCCAATGAGGCAGAGGGCGATGATAAGCTCGCCTGTCTCCGCCACCGCGGTCACGTCCTCATCGGCGGCGACCCTGCACCCCCAGCCTTCTATTATAAAGTCAGCCCACTCCCTGTTGATATGCTCCCTTGCCTCCTCACCGGTGACAACGCCGGTGAGGACGGGATAGAACCAGTTCATAGCGTAGCGGCGCCTGTTCTCGCCCATCCTATCGAAGAGCTCGGGGCGTTTTCGTATCGCTTCGAGCAGCCGCACGCTCGCGTTATCCCAGTCGGGCTTGTCTATACCCAGAACCCCCGCAATTTTTATAGCGTTCCTGATACTGTGCCAGATGCAGCAGTCTGATGTCAGGATGGCGTTGGGCCAGACTACTCCCTCGTCGTTGCAGGCCCAGGGTATCTCCCCGGCGGGCTGCTGAAGGCTCAGGGTGAAGTCTATAGCATTCGACACCGAGGGCCACATCCCGCTGAGGAAGTCTCTATCCCCGGTTGCGAGATAATGGAACCATATCCCTGTGGCGAAGTAGCTGGTGAAGTTGGTGTCCTTTATCGAGTTGAGCGCGCGGTCGTCCTGGTAGCTGTGGTACCAGCTCCCGTCGGGGTTCTGCATAGTGCGCGACCATGCGTAGGCTACCGCAGCCTCGGTGCACCTGCCGGCGAGGTCAAGGGCTATGGCTCCCTCAACGTGGTCCCAGGGGTCGGTGACCCCGCCACGGTACCAGGGGATAGCTCCGGAGGGAAGCTGGTTGTCGATGATGAAGTCCGCCTGGCTGTTTACCAGGTCTCGGAGATTTTCAGGCGTTTCTTTCAGTTTGAGCTCCATGTAACTGGCATATGTAACATCCGTGCCGCGGGCAAGCCGAGTGATAGGGTAGCAAAGGCGCACGGTATTGTCAACGTGAGGCCGGCAGAGGGGATGCAATATAGGCCGGCTATTTTATTGCCAGCAATATCTTCCAGGGTTCTTGAATAGCAGGCGGAGGCGTGCTAGCCTGTTAAGAGGCAGGCTAACCGTCGTAGTAACATCCAGGAGAAAAAGAAATGAGCACGTTACTCCTGAGCAGAGGAGATGTGGCTGAGTTGCTGAACATGGAGGAGGTAACGGGTGTGCTGGAGCAGACTTTCCGGGAGCACGCCGCCGGCCGGGCCCAGATGGTGCCGAAGGTGTACGTGAAGCTGGAGAAGGGCGACTTCAGGGCTATGCCCGGTGCCATACCCGGTGCCGCCGGCGTCAAGTGGGTCAATGTGCATCTTGAGAACCGGGAGTTGGGATTGCCCAGTATTATGGGCATCTTTATCTACAGCGACCCGAATACAGGGTATCCCCTGGCAATCATGGACGCCACTGAGCTTACTGCATACCGTACGGCGGCTACCTCGGCAATCGCTTCCCGATATCTGGCGCGAACCGACTCCCGCACCATGGGTTTGATCGGTGCCGGCCGCCAGTCATATATGCACCTCGAGTCCCATGCTCGCGTCTTCTCGCTGGAAGAGATAAAGGTCTACGATATGCGCCCTGAAGCTGCGGTGGCTCTTATCAGTTCCTTCCCCCGATTCAACATTAAAGAGGCCTCAGCGGAGGAAACAGCGGCGTCGGATATTGTATGCACTCTGACGCCGGCAACAGCGCCTGTGGTACAGGCATCTTGGGTCAGGCTCGGGACGCATATCGATGCGGTAGGGGCGGACGCGCCGGGCAAGCAGGAGCTCGACCCGGCGCTGTTGCGAATGGCGAGGGTAGTGGTCGATGATGTAACGCAGGCCTGCCATGGTGGCGAGATAAATGTTGCAGTCTCCCGGGGTCTCTTTACTAAGGAGCAAATCCAGGGCACCCTGGGCGAGGTAATAGCTGGCATCAAACCGGGTCGGGAAGGCGACGGGGACATTACTATCTTTGACTCCACCGGCTTGTCTATCGAAGATGTGGCGACAGCCCGGCTGGTCTATGAGAAGGCTACTGAGCGGGGCGGATACCCGTCCATAGATATAGTCTGAACTGGAGGGGGTAAGGCAGATGTTCACCAAGGTGCACGTATTCAGGGTCAAGCCGGGGCAGGAGCTGCTTGGCGGGATAACCTCCTACTGCCACGAGCATGACGTCACCTCGGGCGTTGTCATCGGCATCATCGGCTCGCTGGAGAGCGCGCGGCTCAATTACCTTATGGAGCTTCCGGGGAAGTACGACAGCGTGAAGTACCCGGGACCGCTCGAGATAGTCTGCGCCCAGGGCTCGGTGGCGCTGGAGGACCATAACCCCATCATGCACATCCATATCCAGCTTTCATGCCAGGAGGGCTGCATGGGTGGCCATCTCGCCGAGGCGATAGTGTTCTCCACCGCGGAGGTGGTCATCGGGGAGCTGGATGAGCAGCTCCGCCGTCAGGCGGACAGCTACACCGGGCTCAAGGAGCTGGTTTGATTGAGGCGAGCCTGGCCGGGCTTCTCCCCGCGAGGTAGTCCCGCACTATCTCTTCCGCCAGGGGGAGGGCGAACTCATCGAAGAAACACTGTACGTCTCCCTCATCGATAACAACGGCGCCGTCCGTATCCCGGTAGTTGCCGCTTAGGACGCATTGAAGCTGCTCCCCCCCTTCATCCCAGTTACGTCCCACTATCCGCTCGATTTCCTCGCCTGTACCCATGTGCCGCAGCGGCAGGAGCAGTTCGATGCCGAACTCACGCACAAACTTGACGTAAGCATCAAGCGCCGTTGCTGTCTGGTTCACCTTGATGCGGCCGTCGTGGCTTTCCCGCGAACCCCCGATGACGAAACCGGCGCCGACGAGTCTTGCCAGGGGGATGCGCAGGGCGTGGAGGTAGAGATGGCAGCCGAGGCAGGGGGTGTAGAAGCTGAAGCGGCGGATGAGTGACGAGATGTGCCGCCCGCAGAGAAGCCACCAGAACCGCGGCGCTCCGAGTAAAACAGGCCCGGTGACCTCAATGCCGGACTCGCCCAGCCTCTGCGCGAGGTAGCGGCTTTTCTCAAGCGGTATACCCCAGTCGCCGTACTCGGTGCCCGTGTACGCGATAGTTGGTAGGACCGCCCTTATGGGGTGACGCTCTACCGCAGCCAGGGCTGCTGCCACGCTGTCCCTTCCCGCAATCTCGGCGATGGCCACCCCTTCGGTATTCCTCAACCGCTCGATCGTGGTCGCGGGCAGCATCCAGTCGGGGAAGGAGTTGACCAGCTCGGGCTTTGTGCTGAGCAGCGCTCTCGCCTTCTGACTGTCCATGATCAATAACCATCCAAGTTCAGCGGTTTTGAGTGTCCCGGGTAGTACGGCTGGTCGTGAGTCGTGTCCATCAGGCCCCCGAGCTTGCCCCTGTCGAGGAAATTGAGGACGAGGTGCATAAGCTCCACTCCCCTCACCGGGCCCAGCGCCCCGCGGGCGCAGTCGATTTCGTTGAACGCTGTCACCCGATCGCGGCGGGGGAATTTCCCCACCATGGTCAGGGGCACTGTCTCGCCGGTGTGAATCATCGTGCCCACGCTGGCTGTCGAGTGGTCCGCCGTCACCACGAGCAGCACCTCGGGGTCGGGCATAATCTCCTCCACGGCGAATGCCATAGCGCGGTCGAGGGCCTCTATCACGGCTTTCTTGATGGAGGGGTCCTTGGTGTGACCCGCCTCGTCGGCTACCTTGGTGTGCACGTGGATGAAGTCGTACTCCCTGGAACCGTGAGCCAGGGAAAGCCTCTCCCTCAGGTCTCCCTCGGGGTCCCCGCTGTCCTTGACCTCACTTACCTCCATGCCCAGTTCGCGGCACAGTCCCCAGTAGATGGGGAGGGACGCTATCGACAGAGCCTTGAGCCCCCACTTCTCGAAGAAGGGCGTGAGCGGTTGCTTCCTGCCCGCGCGCTGGGTGGCGAGGGCGTTCACCGGCGGGAGACCCTTCTCTTTGCGTCCAAGGTTGAGCGGATGGCTGGAGAGCGTTCGATACACCGAGAGCAGGTACCGGTTCATCTGCTCCGACGTTCTCCGTGCCTCGGGGGTGGCATCGGCGGGCTCTACGGAGATGAGCGGCCTTCCTTCGTAGATGGGGTCGCTGTCGGTAATGGCGGGGGATACCGCTCCTGAGAGTACGAGCAAGCCATCGCCCTTTCGCGTGGAAACAAACCTGATGCCGATATCGTTGGATTTGCAGGTATTGAGCGCCTTCTTGAGGGCGTACAGCTCGGACTTGGCTACCTCCGGTCGCTCATGGGCCAGGACAAGCTGTCCGTCTTTCTCTGCGACGCTGCAGAGATGGCAGAGCAGGAACACGTCCTCCGCGTCGGGTTCCAGACCGTAGCCCACAGCTTCGAGGTATCCCCGCCCGGGGAGTTCCTCGCGGTCATAGCCGAACATCAGGAAGTGGGCGACCTCACTGGAGAGCGATACTCCTTGCAGGTAGGCGTGGTAAAGCCCGTTCATCCCCGCAGTCGCCAGGCGGTCGAGGTGGGGGGTGTATGCTGCCTGGAGCGGAGTGCGCCCGGCGAGGGCGTCATGAGCCCGGTCCCCCAGGCCGTCCAGTATCACCAGGATGCATCTCATAAGCTGCCCTTTGCTTTCAGTGAGCCGTGCTCTGGTTCTGAGTGCTACTGTGGTACACGATTTGTAGCGGCTTGTCAAGGGCTGGAGGGGGGCGTTGTGACTTTTATCACATACAGAGTCTAACTTGATTCTGTAGAATCGAGGTGTCCCGATTGCACCCGTTTCATGAAATTATACCTGTTGTGATTTCCTTCCGGGTGTGGAGACGGACCTGTGAAAGGGGGCAGTTGGAACTACTGCCCCCTTCTTGTGTCCCCTGTGCTACTCTGTGCTGGGGGCCTGTGCCCTGACCAGCATGACGGGGGTGTTGCCCGCGTGGAGGACCTTATCTGCGGTGCTGCCGAAAGCCCAGCGGCTGATCCCCGACCGCCCGTGTGTTGACATCGCCACCACGTCGGCGCGCATTTCATCGGCGAGCCTGATAATCTCGTCGGCTGCCGCGCCCACACCGATCTCGTACTTCGCTTTGATACCCTTTTCCTTGAGTGCGTTGACCACATTCTCCAGATAGTTTCCCGCTTTTGTGGTCAATGCCTCCAGCTCCTCGGCGGTGTGGTACATCTGGATGGTCTCCCCGGGGACGCTGTAGGCGAAGTAGGCTGGCGCCACCACCTGGAGAAGGATGACCTCTGTATCGAGGTTGGGTGCGAGCTGCTCGATATAGGGAATCACCGCTTCGCTCTCGCTGGAGCCGTCGAGGGGGACGAGCGCCTTCTTGAGTATGCTGCCCTTGCGAACGTCGGGGCTGGCGCCCTCGGCCCTGATGAGCACCACCGGACGCTGTGTAGCCCTGACCACCTTGGCGGCAACGTCTCCCAGCACCCAGCGCCTGATGCCCGAACGCCCGTGCGTCGCCATGATTATGAGGCCGATTCTCTTGCTGTCGGCGTAGTCCACTATCTGCTCGGCAACATGGCCGTCCAGAAGGGCTGACTTCACCCTGACCGCTTTTCCATTCGTCTTATTGCGGAGCTTCTCGGCGTGGCTCTTTGTCGCCTCGACCATTTTCTCAAGATAGAGCTCGTGCATGTGGCGGTACTTCTCGTCGGCCGACTCACATACATGTAACAGGGTGACCGCGGAGCCCAGCCTTCCCGCCAGTTGCTCGGCGTAGGGCAGAGCGACCTCGGCCAGCTCAGAACCGTCCAGCGGAACGAGTATCTCCTTGTACATCCCAAACCTCCTTGACATATTTTACTACACATGCCGCACTTCAGACACGCAACGGGACTGAAAGACCGAAAATCATCCCCAGTGTCGAGCCGGCGGCGGAGACAAACAAGCCCGTGCCGAGGTCGGTAGCCGGGGTATCGTTTATCGTCTTGACGAACAGCCAGCAACCCACCAGGGCAGCGAGTGCGGCTATCGCCGTCAGGACACCGAGTATCCGCACCTCTCCCTTCGCTTTCTTGTTGACTAGGTAGATGACCAGGGCGGGAAAGGTAAAAGCAATCATCATACTACCGCCGACCAGGGCTATGAAGGCTTCGTGAGCGTCCTCGATGCCGGCCTCCGATATCCAGTCCCAGCCTGACATGCTGAAGTCGAGGAGCCAGCCTCCTGTCATCCAGGGCAGGAACAGCCCCACCAGCGCGGCTATGCCGCAGGCGAGAACCAGGATTAACCTGTAGAAAATGAGCCTTTCCATGCCTGTCTCAACCCCCCTTTGCCTTCTCCTGAAGCTCGTAGAGCTTGGTGATGGCCTCGAGCGGCGTCATCGAGGAGATGTCAAGACCGAGTATCTCGTCCATAATGGGCGGCTTCTGCCCGAAAAGCGGCAGTTGCTCGGTGGGTATACGCTCCCGTCGGCGGGGCGCGCCCGGTGCTTCCTTCTGCCCGGTATGGTTCTCGAGGTCGACGAGAACCTCCTCGGCGCGGTGCACCACAGCGCGGGGGAGGCCCGCGAGTTGAGCCACGTGGATACCGTAGCTCTTGTCGGCGGCGCCGGGGATAATCTTGCGCAGAAAGACCACCTTGCCGCCCTCCTCGGACACGGCGACGTTGTAGTTCCTCACCCTCGGCAGGAAGCTCGCCAGCCCTACCAGTTCGTGGTAGTGGGTGGCGAACAGCGTCTTGGCTCCGAGCCGGGGGTGGTTGTGTATGTACTCCGCCACAGCCTGTGCGATGGAGAGCCCGTCGTAGGTCGAGGTGCCCCGTCCGATTTCGTCCAGTATAATCAGCGATCTAGAAGTGGCATTATTAAGTATGTTGGCCGTCTCCAGCATCTCGATCATGAAGGTCGACTGCCCGGTGACGAGGTCGTCCTGGAGCCCGACCCTGGTGAAGATGCGGTCGACAATGCCGATGGTGGCAGAGTCGGCGGGGACGAAGCTGCCGACCTGCGCCATGAGCACGATGATGGCGACCTGCCGCAGGAAGGTCGACTTCCCCGACATATTGGGGCCGGTGAGGATGATGAGCTGGGCGTCATTGTTCGAGATGTAGAGGTCGTTGGGCACGAACTGCTCGTCCACCAGCGCACGCTCCACGACGGGATGGCGTCCGCCGGAGATAGTTATTGAGTCGTCCGCGGTCAGTACGGCGCGGACGTAGCCGTATCGTTCGGCAGCCTCGGCGAAGGCTGCGAGGACATCCACGTGGGCGAGGGCAGCGGCGATGCCCAGGACGCGCTCGCTCCAGCCCCCCACCTGGCGGCAGACTTGGCGGAATATGGCATTCTCTAGGTCGGAGATGCGCGAATCGGCGTTGAGTATCAGCGACTCGTACTCCTTGAGCTGCGGGGTGAAATAGCGCTCCGCCCCCACCAGCGTCTGCTTGCGTATGTAGTCATCGGGGACGCGGTGGACGTGTGCGGAGGTAACCTCGATGTAGTAGCCAAACACCTTGTTGTAGCCTACCTTGAGCGACTTTATCCCGGTCCTCTCCCGCTCGGTTTTCTCCAGGTCGGCGAGGTACTTCCGGGCGTTCGATGAAGCCGAGCGGAGTTCGTCCAGCTCGCTGGAGAAGCCCGTCTTGATGGCGTCCCCATCGACCACCGCCGCCGGCGGTTCATCGGCGATGGCTTCCGATATGAGGGTAACGATATCGTCACAGGGTTTCAGTTCCGAGTAGAGCCACTCCAGGCTCTTCTCCTCTTCGAGCACAGCCTTCAACTGCGGCACCTGCTCCAGGCTGTGGCGCAGTGAGACCAGCTCCCTGGGGTTGGCGGTGCCCGACCTCACCCGGTTGATCAGCCGCTCGATGTCGCTGAGCTTGCCCAGGAGACCTGTTACCTCTGAGCGCCGCAATGAATTGAAACATTCCACAGCGCGGTGCCGCTGCTCCAGTTGCTTTATATCAAGGAGGGGCTGCCCTAGCCACCTCTTGAGCAGCCTCCCGCCCATCGGCGTCCTGGTGAGGTCGATGACCGACAGCAGCGAGCCGCTGGTCAGCCCCAGGCGGCTGCTCTGGAAGAGCTCAAGGTTGCGCCGTGTCTGCGCGTCCAGTGTCATGAAGGACTCGGTGGAGTAGGTGGCGAGGCTGTTTATCTGCTCCAGCGCGCTCTTCTGGGTCTGCTCCAGATACTTGAGGATGGGTCCCGCCGCCATTATAGCCAGCGGCAGGTGGGCGCAGCCGTAGCCCTCAAGGGAGGCTGCGCCGAAGCTGTTGAGCAGGGTCTGTTGCGCCATATCCAGCTCGAACCACCGGTCGTCGAGCTGTGTCGCCGGCGCTGGCAGCCATGACTGGGGGAGCTGGGAACCGCTGGGGATGAGTATTTCTGAGGGCCTGAGGCGCTCCAGCTCGAGCGGGACGTTTTCCGCGGGAAGCTGAGTGGTGGCGAACTCGCTGGTAGTGATGTCGATGTATGCAATCCCCGCCTCCTCGCCCTCGGCGGCGATAGAGACGAGATAGTTGTTCTCCTTCGTCTCGAGCAGGTTGGGTTCGGTGACGGTGCCCGGTGTCACCACCCGCACCACCCCCCGCTCCACCAGGCCCCGCCCTGGTTTGGGCTCGCCTATCTGCTCGCAGATAGCTACTTTGTAGCCCCGGTTGATGAGCTTCGCCAGGTAGCCGTCCAGCGCGTGGTAGGGGATGCCCGCCATGGGGTAGCGCTTCCCTTTGCCCATCTCCCGGGAGGTGAGTACAATCTCCAGCTCGCTCGATACCAGCTTGGCGTCATCGTCGAAGGTCTCGTAGAAGTCGCCCAAACGGAAGAAGACGATGGCATGGGGATAGCTCTGCTTAATCTTGAGGTACTGGCTTCTGATAGGTGTCGTCATCAACCGCCGCCGTTTTGGCTATTTTACACAAACCGCTGGCCCAAAGGAAGATTTAGCACGTGAGATTGTTGAGTGACCTTGGTTACTGCTGCCCGGGCTGCGCTTCGGGCGTTGCATCGGGGTCCGGCTCCGGCTCGCAGTGGACGACGACATTGACGGGCCGCTCCATTGACTGCACGATGTTACTTTCGACGGTGCTGCAGATATGGTGCCCTTCGGTCACGCTCAGATGTCCATCGACGAGAACATGGACGTCCATGAAAATCTCCCTTCCCACGAGGCGGGTGCGCAGCTTGTGCCAGCTCCTGACCCCGGGCACGCTCTGAATGGCCTTAGCTATCGACTCCTGCTCCTCGTTTGAGATCGAGCCCTCACACAGCTCGACGAAGAGCCCCCACAGGGCTTTGAGTCCTACCGCGCTGACCATCATGCCCACTACTATAGCTGCCGCTTGGTCTGCCTGTCCCCAGCCCCCCAGTCCGGCGATGGCTCCGAATAGCACCGCCACAGATGAGAGGGCGTCGGAACGGTGATGCCAGGCGTTGACGCTCAGCGCAGCGCTCCTCACCCGCTGGGCCACCCGCTGCGTGACCTGGTAGATACCCTCCTTCGCTACAATCGACACTATTGCCACGATGACAACCGGATAGCCCGGGATGCTGGACTCACCGCGGTAGATGGAGAAGCCGGCCCTCAGGGCGATATAGAAGCCAGCCCCCACCAGTATCACCCCGATGACGGATGCAGCGATGGTCTCAAGTTTTCCATGTCCGTAGGCATGGTTTTCGTCGGCAGGCCGCGCCGAGAGGCGGATACCAAGGATGGCAATCAAGTCGGTGGACAAATCCGAAAGGGAGTGAACAGCGTCAGCGATAAGCGCCGCTGAGCCGACGACGATACCGACGGCGAACTTGAGCGCTGAGAGGAGAATGTTGAGGCACAATCCCCATACGGTAACACGAATCATCTGCCCGGATTCATTCATAGCCGCGCCTTGAACATTCCTTCCTGACTATTCTATAGTCTCGCCGCAGCGGGCGCAATGCTTTAATTCAATATGCCGGCGGTGTGGGTCGCTTGCTGCATTGTACACCAACAGGTCCTTGCAGGCGGACGGTGACGCAGCCGGGACCGGTGATAACCATGCGGGGGTATGTGTTACCACGGCCAGTGCTTTGTTGACTTCAGATGAGAGAAGGCAGGGAGCACATGCCTTGAAGAAGGCTGCCGAGTGCGTGGCGCCGTACCGGCGCCATGCCGATCACCCTCACCCGCTGCATCCGCTGACCTGGATATAGTGGTACTTGGTCAGCGTTGCACCCTCTTCGCAGCTCGGGCCGCTGACGATGAGGGTAACCGAGTAGGAGCCGTTTCGCGTGTACATGTATTCCGGGTTCTGTACGGTGCTGTCTATGATGCCGTCGCTCTGGAAATCCCACGACCAGGCGGTTATATTGCCCGTCGACTTGTCGGTGAATTGCAGCGGGATTCTACCGTTCACTGTTGTCTTCTCGGCGATAAAGTCGACTTCGCAGGGGGGATAGATGGGAGGGAAAAGCTCGAGATAATTCACCTTGACCTCGGTGTCGCTGCCGTTCGGGCCGCTCACCGTCAGGCTTACGGTGAAATTGCCGGGCTCGTAAAACCCGTATTTCGGACTCTGGTACCTGCTGTCCACCTCGCCGTCATTGTCGAAGTCCCACTCCCAGGATGTAATCTCTCCCAGGGACAGGTCGTTGAACTGGATCTTGACCGGAACTTGTCCGGTGGTGTCCTCGGCGTAGAACTGGGCTGTGGGAGCCGGTTCGCTGCAGCCTGACAGGCTGAACGCTACCAGCAGAATCAGAAACAGGGCAATGAGTATCCTTGTCATCGTTACGCGGCCTCCAACATTTGATGTCGGCTTACGCTAAAGGTTTAGCTTTCCTATCTATTATACACAATAAGGGGCGCCTGTGGCACTACCCCGCCTTGACCATATCGTTCGGTCATGGTTGGTATGATTTTTAAAGTACCGTGTTCTAAAACCGTTCGTGGTGAGCTTGTCGAACCATGAACGCCCTTCGACAGGCTCAGGGCGAACGGAAAATAATTACCTAAACTCAACTATATATATCAACTAAAACCGAACGGTACCGCCTGCCGCGGCAGCGGGACTATGCTTGACGCATGGAAGTATAATGGAGACTGGTACAGCCAGCGGATTGAGAAAGCGCGGTTACGGAGGACGGTAAGCATGAAATTCGAGCTAAAAGGACTGGTCAATGACATTTCCAGAGCTGATAGGAAGAAGATAGCCATCGCTGTTCTAATAGTTATGGTCGTGGCTGCTTTCATCGTTATCGGCATGCCTGCAGTTCTACGCAGTATGGCCGTTGGCGCCGGTATCATGGAGGATACCGCCGAAACCGCTGTTCCTGCGGATGGCTATGTATCTTTGATAGTGGGTATCGGGCTAGCCATACTGGCAGCCACTTTAGGAGGTATCGTATCATGGCTGGGGCGCAGCCGCCCGGGCGCCTCTCTATTTGCTGAAGAGCGCCCTGATGACGAAACGATGAAGAACCTGGGCAAAGCCTTTCTCTTTGCTGCACTGTTACTGGCGCTGTTCACAGTGCTTGTTCCGCTCATGCCGGAAGTCAAAGTCAAGTCAGACTTCTGGAGCACCGCTGTGAGGTGGACCGCCGCCATCACCCTCATCTGGGGAAGTGTGGTCCTATCATGTTCCATTCTCTACGGGATTTTCGAGATCATGTTCCGTTTCGCCAGAGGAGTACGCGGTTAGCGAACCGAAGCGAGCACCGGATAGTGCCCGGGCCAGTTCATTGAGAGGAGGCACACAATACATGAAGGCTCTTTTACAGAGGTCTGTGGAATTCGTCGGTTGTGCTCTCATTGGCGTGGGGATAACCGGATTCGTCTTCAGCGCGATACTGGTGTTCGATGCCTGCTACTGGCCGTGGGACCCCGAGGCGACGCGGATTTCCGTAGCGAATACAACCGAGTACTCCTTCGCCATCCGGGGACTCGGTACCTGCGCGGGCATGATTGCACTCGGGCTAATCATCATATTCCCTAGGACGCTCGCCATGTTCATGTTTCCGTTCAGATTCCTCAGGAAAGAAGCGGCTGGCGAGCAGACCGGCTATCAACTCCACGACGAACCCGGTGAGGAAGACTGACCATGCACATTGGGGTGTAGCCGAAGGTCGGTGAAGTAGGCTGTGGGGGCTGTTACCAGAGGAACATCTTGTCTTCGACAAAAGACACTGAAGCAGACATGAATATGTCCATGAGAGCCATGGAGAGGGCGCCCTGTACCTTGTACATGACAACAGACATCGATATACCCATGACACCGGCTAGCACGGTGCTCACGCTGAGTATCACCAGGGCACCGATAACAAACATCGTTTACTCTCCCTGCTACCTGCTCTGGGACCTATCACCAGGTATTTTATTATACACCAAATAGCAAGTGAGTCTCCACCACAAAAAAGAAGCGGGGGAAAATCCTCCCTGCTTCCCTAGTAAAACCGTATTTGTACTAAAAACGCCCCTGCGGCTGAGAAAGCGGGCGTGAGCGGCTACTTGCCCCTGAGGTAAGCGTCGATCGAGGCGACCGCCCTTTTGCCCGCGCCCATAGCGCTGATTACCGTGGCAGCGCCGGTGACAACATCTCCTCCGGCCCATACACCGGGCTTGGTGGTCTTGCCCGTTTCCTCTTCGGCGATGACGGTACCCTTTTTGGTGGTATCCAGCCCCTTGGTCGTAGTCGGAACCAGCGGGTTGGGCGTGGTGCCGAGGGCTACCACCACGACATCGACGTCCATGGTGAACTCGCTGCCCTCCTTAGGGACGGGGCGCCGACGGCCGCTCTCGTCGGGCTCACCGAGCTCCATCTCGATACACTCCATGGCGGTAACCCAGCCGTTTTCGTCGCCGATGAACCTCACCGGGTTGGTGAGCAGTTTGAAAATAACTCCCTCCTCCTCGGCGTTCTCCACCTCCTCGAGCCGTGCCGGCATCTCTTCGCGCGAGCGGCGGTATACGATGTAGACCTCTTCGAAGCCGAGCCTGAGGGAACACCTGGCGGCGTCCATGGCCACATTGCCGCCGCCGATAACGGCAACCCTCTTGCCTATCTTGATCGGGGTGTCGTATTCGGGGAACAGGTATGCCTTCATCAGGTTGGTCCGGGTAAGGAATTCGTTGGCGGAGTAGATGCCGTTGTAGTTCTCGCCGGGGATATTGAGGAACATGGGCAGACCGGCCCCTGTGCCCAGGAAAACGGCATCGAAGCCCTGCTCGAGGATTTCGTCGACGGTTGATATCTTGCCGATTACCGCATCCAGCTTGAGCTCCACTCCCAGCGACTTCACGTAGTCCACCTCGACCTGGACGATGTCCTTGGGCATCCTGAACTCGGGGATGCCGTACATTAACACACCGCCGGCGATATGCAGCGCCTCGAAAATGGTGACGCTGTGCCCAAGCTTCGCCAGGTCGGCGGCTACGGTGAGCCCTGCCGGGCCGGAGCCGACAACTGCTACCTTCTTGCCCGTAGCTGGCGCAATCTCCGGTTTAGAACCGGGCTGGTTCTTGAGCTCCCAGTCAGCCACGTAGCGTTCCAGGCGACCGATTGCTATGGGAGCACCCTTCTTGCCCAGGCTGCATACCTCCTCGCACTGCGTCTCCTGGGGGCAGACCCGGCCGCAGATGCCGGGCAGGGCGTTCTTGCTCTTGAGAATCCTCACGGCCTCGGGCATATCGCCATCCCGTATCGCGGCGATGAATTCAGGGATGTCCACTTCCACCGGGCAGCCCTCGGTGCAGCCGCGTTTTTTACACTGAATGCAGCGGCTGGCCTCGGCCAGTGCGTCCTCGTCCGTGTATCCCAGCGCTACCTCGTTGAAATTCTTGACCCGTGCCTTAGCCGTCTGCTTGGGCATGGGGACACGGTTGAGATCAAGCTTTGCCATTTAGTTCTTACCTCCTGCCGCAGCTATGCTGCCATAACTCCAGTGATTTTTTCTCCTCGTCGAGATAGATGCGTTGCCGGGCCATAAGCTCGTCCCAGTTGACCTTGTGACCGTCGAAATCCGGGCCATCGACGCAGGTGAACCTGGTGATATCGCCGACTGATACCCGGCAGACGCCGCACATGCCGGTGCCGTCGACCATTATCGGGTTGAGGCTGACGATTGTCTTGACACCGAACGGCTGGGTGGTCAGCGAGCTGAACTTCATCATAACAGTGGGCCCGATGGCGACTACTAGGTCGACCTTCTCAGCTCCTTCGAGCAATTCCTTCAGGGGAACGGTAACTACGCCTTTGCGCCCGTACGAGCCATCGTCGGTGGTAACTATCAGCTCGTCGCTGACGCTGCGCAGGCGGTCTTCCCAGAATACAAGGTCTTTGGTGCGAAAGCCCATTATCGAGATGACCTTATTACCCGCTTTGCGCATCTCCCGCGCGATAGGGACGATGGTGGCGATGGCGAAGCCGCCGGCGACGCACACCACCGTGCCGAACTTCTCGATGTGGGTCGGCAGGCCGAGGGGGCCCGCGAAGGTGGCTATCGATTCGTCGGCCTGCACGGTCGCCAGCTTGCGGGTCGTCTTGCCCACCTCCATGAAGACGACGGTAACCGTGCCTTTCTCCCGGTTCCAGTCGGCGATGGTCAGCGGGATTCGCTCCCCCTTCTCATCCACCCTGATGACAACAAACTGCCCCGCCTGCGCCTTTTTAGCGACATCCGGGGCGTCTATCTCAAAAAGATGGATTTCGGGGGTAAGATCCTCCCTCTTCAGGATTTTGTACATATTCCCTCCCTGTCTGGTAGTAAACAGCAAATGAACAGGCTCTCAAACAGAGAGCCTGTTCATTCGAACTGCACATAACTTTAGTTCAGCCTTCCGGCGTCTTATTATAGCAACTATTTGCTGAAAACGCCAGAGCTACTGCACTCCTCGAACGCGCGGTCGGGGCTGACCGGTTTGGCGGATGGGCGCGGTTAGTAAGCGAGCGTAAATCGTTGACCTGATGAGCGCCTTGAGCTAAAATAGTGCAGTGAAACCCGCTCCGGTAAATGATGTCTACGTTTCGCTTTGTTATTTCAGGGTTCGCTTACACAGGTAAGCCGAACCCCTTTTTATGAACTCGTGGCAGTCTGTGGCGGGGTTGGAAGAGCCTGGAGAGGAGTGATGAGATGCCGAAGAATGAGATTACGATAACTATCGACGGGCAAAAGGTCAAGGCGAAACCGGGGACAACGGTCCTCCGGGCGGCGCAGGAAGCCGGCATCTACATTCCCTTCCTCTGCGACCACCCCGACCTGACGCCGCTCGGCCAGTGCCGCCTGTGCGTGGTGAAGATCGAGGGGGAGGAGGATTTCCCACTGGCGTGTAAGACCGAGGTGGCACAGGGGATGGTGGTTATCACCGAGACGCCTGAGCTGCGGGAAAGCCGCCACGAAGCTCTGGCTAAGATGCTCGCCGAGCATCCCCATGCCTGTCTCGACTGCTGGCGCCGTGAGAGGTGCAGCCCCTTTGATGTCTGCCTGCGAACCGTGGCTGTCGACCAGCACTGCGTTATCTGCCCCAAGAACGGGCATTGTGAGTTCCAGAGGCTGGTGGATTACGTCGGCGTCGGCGGTGAAATCACCTACACTCCCAAGGGGTACAACGCCGTACTGCGGGACAACCCGTTCTACGAGCGAAACTACGACCTCTGCGTGCTCTGTGGCCGCTGCGTTCGCATCTGCCGGGATGTGCGGGGTGTGGGGGTCTACGTCTTAGACGATGAGGAGAACCCGACACGGGTGGATACGGTAAACGGGGGCTCGGTCGCTGAATCGGGGTGCAGGTTCTGCTTCGCCTGCGTCGAGGTCTGCCCCACGGGCGCAATTGTCGACTGGGTGTCGCAGGATAGGATTTACGAGAACCGCGAGGGCTATATCGTCCCCTGCAGCGACGCTTGCCCCGCTCATATCGATATACCGAGGTATGTGAACTACGTGGCACAGGGCAAGTACGGCGAGGCACTGGCGGTGATCAGGGAGAAGGTTCCCTTCCCCGGTTCACTGGGGAGGGTCTGCATACATCCCTGTGAGCAGGCCTGCCGCCGCAGTGACCTCAATGAGCCCATATCTATAAAGGAGCTCAAGCGGGTAGCCGCCGACAGGGGAGACGAGCAGTGGAGGGCAGGCTCGAAGGCCGCAGCGAGCACCGGCAAGAAGGTGGCGGTGGTCGGGGCCGGCCCCGCAGGCCTTACTGCCGGCTACTATCTGGCGAAAGCGGGGCACTCGGTGGTGGTGTTCGAGGCGCTGCCCGAGCCCGGCGGTATGATGAGAGTGGGTATTCCCGAGTACCGTCTGCCGCGCGATGTTCTCGCCGCTGAGATTGATGTAATCCGTGAGGCGGGGGTAGAGATAAAGACTGATACCAGGGTCGAATCGGTGGACAGCCTGCTTCAGAAAGGATACGACGCCGTCTTCCTTGGGATAGGCGCGCACCAGGGCACCAAGATAGGTGTCGACGGCGAGGAACTGCCCGGCGTTATGGATGGGGCGACTTTCCTCAGGGAGGCGAACCTGGGGAGGAAGGTTGATATCAAGGGCAAGGTGGCGGTCATCGGCGGCGGAAACGCCGCTATCGATGCGGCGCGGGTTTCACTGCGCGTTGGTGCCGACGAAGTGATCATAGTCTACCGCCGCACGCGAGCCGAGATGCCCGCTGCACTGGAAGAGATAGAGGATGCCCTTGACGAGGGGATTCAGATTGTATTCTTGGCGGCGCCATCCAAGATAACGCAGAGCAACGGAAAGCTGAATCTGGAGTGCGTCAGGATGAGGCTGGGAGAGCCAGATGCCAGCGGCAGGCGGCGTCCCGTGCCCATCAATGGCAGCGAGTATACCACTGAGTTCGATACCATAATCGCGGCCATCGGCCAGGTGCCGTCGGTGCCGGAGCAATTCGAACTGAAGACAGGCAGGGGCAGTACTATTCAGGTCAATCGTCAGAGCATGGAGACCAGCAAGACCGGCGTGTTCGCCGGCGGCGACTGCGTCAGCGGGGCTGCCTCGGTCATCGAGGCTATAGCCGCTGGGCGTGCTGCTGCATG
Organism: Dehalococcoidia bacterium; assembly: GCA_011174795.1. Classification (GTDB taxonomy): domain Bacteria; phylum Chloroflexota; class Dehalococcoidia; order SZUA-161; family SZUA-161; genus W281. The sequence continues at coordinate 4,650 of DUEY01000019.1, read as the reverse complement.
CTCGATTGACAGGTATCTCGGCGGCAGCGGTATTATCGACGAGGTGCTGGCGCCGGTCGAGGAAGCAAGCGGGTGGCTGGGCAAGGACGAAGGGTTTGCCGACAGGGGAAGGTTTGAGGAGCACCTCATCTCCCGGGAGGAGCGGCTGAAAGGCTTCGCCGAGGCGAAGCCATGCCTGGCCGAGGACAAGGCACGTGCCGAGGCAGGACGATGCCTGCGGTGCGACCTGAGACTGAAGATTACGGAGGCGCCCCTGGCGCCGCCGGTGGTGAAGCCGGTGCCGGTGTTAGAGGTTGCTGCCGAAGTCTGAACGGCTTATAGAGCTGTGGCGAGATTCAAATAGAGCCGGGCTGCCTGTAATACGTCAGGGAAAGCCACCGATTCTTCCGGTGTATGTGCTTCCTCCAGGCGACCGGGCCCCAATATAATAGGATTTACTCCCGCCGTCCAGAGCACGCTCCCGTCGGAATGGCTCCTGAAGTCCTGTGGTTCCCACGGAATGGACATCCTGCGATACACTTCCTCCAGCTTTTTAACCAGTGGCCGCTCCGGGGAAATCCGGTAGCCCGAATAGGTGTCCTCAAAACGGATATAGCCATTCAGGTCGGGTATATTCTGGCCTGCTGCCTCAACAAGCTGCTCCAGTTCTGCTTTGAGCACATCAATTCTCGAGTCGGGTGGCAGGTGAAGGTCCAGCCAGGCCTCGCAGGCATCAGGCACGACAAATCCGCCGGGAAATCCCATCAGTTGCCTGATATTGTAAACCAGCGTCGGGCTGGAAGAGGTATAATCCATGACTTCAAGAAGGAGCCGCAGCATTGTCTCGATAGCATTTTGCCCGAACTCGGGAACGGAAGAATGCGCCCTCCTGCCCTGGGTACGCAGCAGCACTTCGAGGTAACCGTAGTGCCCCAGACAGGGCATTATGTTCGTGGGCTCGCCAATCACTGCCCAGGGAAAGCTGTATTCTTCGACCAGAGCCTTGGCACCATCGCTCTCTTCCTCTTCACCCACGACCAGGGCCAGGCCAATAGGCGGAAGCATGCCGCCTTTTTTCGCCAGGACGGTGAATGCCTCTATCATGGCAGCGCAGCCCGATTTCATATCCGTAGCTCCCAGGCCGGTAACCGTGTCTCCTTCATCGGTAAAGCCATAATCCTCGATGTCATAGGCGTTGACTGTGTCTAGGTGCCCGACGAAGCAAAGAACCATCTCATCATCTTTTTCGGGGAATACCAGGATGTTGAAACGGTTCTCATCGACCTCTTGCTTGGTTACCGTCAAACCCTGTGCCACTAAATAATCGTTGGTATACTCGAGGACGTCCTCCTCTTTTCCTGAGGGACTGTATATGTCAATGAGTGCCTTGAGAAGGTTTTTCAGCCTCTCAGGCTGTATGTCCATCGACCTATCTTTTACTGAGCCCATCGTATATTTTCCTGAAACGCTCTATTACCTCTCGTCAGCGTTGGCCTTAACTCATGTCACCTGCTGCAGGTGGCGTGCGCTTGGGCGGTGAATTTTCCTTGGCTTGTCGCCGCAGGGTCTTAGCCAACCATACATGCTGGCTGCGAGGGGTGAAGCCGATAGCCTTGAAAAAAGCGATTGCCTCGACGTTGTCTCCCTGTGTGTCAGCCATAACCATTCTCACCCCTTCCTCCAGCAGCTCCTCCTCCAGTCTGCGGTACATCCGGCGTCCCAGGTTGCTCCTCTGTAAAGCTTCGTCGACACCCATCCAGGCAATATACCCGTATCTTTTCCAGGCGGTACCTTCCTTTTCGATGGTGGTAGCCAGGATGAAGCCAACGATCTGCCCTTCTACCTCGGCAACAAGGCAATAATCGGGGTCTGAGCTGAAATACTCGGTAACCTCATAAGGGTCCCATGTTCGATACAGGCTCGGTAACTCTTCACTGGTGAAGAGTCGCTCGCCAAGGTGATAGACGGGGGCAAGGTCGTCTATCTCCATCTGGCGGATTTCGGCCTCGGCTCTCTTTCTCTTCCCTTCCTCTGTATTACTGTTGAACGACATAGGACCCACCTTACTAGCGGAGTGGGGAGAAGATATGTAGATTATACCTCAAATCCTTTCGCCGACGATGGTCAACTCTTTGGTGACCTGACGATCAGTACTGAGTACCTGGAGAATCTTGCCACCCTCTGTGCTACACTTCCCAATAAGAAGCCCTCGATTCCAGACAGCCCCCTGGCTCCCAGCACGATGAGGTCAGGATTTATTGTTTTTGAGGCCATCAGAATTTCTGCAGCTGGTTCACCTCGCAAGACTATTGACTCTGTATCGTAGCCCTTATCCTGAAACTGTTGCACCGTCTTTGCCATCAGGTTCCGGGCTGCGTCTTCCTCGATAGATCGGAGTTCGGCAAGTATTTTCTGGTTGATATCAAGGTCGAGGGTGGGCATTTTTATCAGGGTGGCTACATGAGACTGTAGACTGGTTACAAAGACGACATGGCTTTGCAGGGGCAAGGGTAATTCCAGTAGAAAGTTGCCCGCAGCATCAGAGTATTTGGAGCCATCAATTGCCAGGAGCACCTGCCTGATCTTGGCAGTTTGCTCCCGGGCAATGAGAACGCTGGTTGCCGAGTATTTCATCACCTTTTGGGCCACGCTGCCGAGCGGAAAGCGGCGGGAATCGGTGATACCTTTCGCTCCTACAGCAACAAGGTCGGCACGGAACTCGTGAGCCTGCTTTATAATTTGTTCGGCGGGGTTTCCCCGGCGCACGATGGTTTCAACACTGGCGCCGGTTTTTCGCATCAGCTCAGCAGGCTGCTCGAGAAGTAGGGCGGCTTTTTCATCCTGAGCTTTATGTGCCTGCTCTCTGGCTGCGGCGTCACCCCTGAGCATATGAAGAGTTATCCCCCCGAGGAAGGTGTGCTCAGGGACCACGGTCATTACCATGAACTTAGTCTGGGGGGGAAGCTTAAGCGCCCTCAACGTACTATAGGCCATCTCTGAATGCCGGGAGCCATCGGTCGCAATTAGTATTTTCAAAGGCGCATCTCCTTTTTACTGATATAGTAACACCTCGACCGCATAAATACTCATGCGGAGGACCCGCTATACCTAATTAGCCCTTTTTCATTCAGCGGTACGTTCCCGGAGCCGTTCATACTGAAGTATACCCCTTACTGTCTGCAAATCCGAACGGTCGAAGAAACCACATCGACCAATCAAGCCGCATTTCATCATCGAGCGTATATCATCAACCGTAACGGGACGGTAAGCTCCCCGAACGATCAAGTTAAATCTCTCAGCGAACTTTGCGGGGTCTGCTACAACTGCCCAGCCGTCGGCCCATCCGGCTTCTTTCAGGTAATATTCACCGATCCGGTCTTTCGTTGCGTCCATCGCTGTTTACTTTGTTTCCTCCTGTAATTTAAAATGACTTGACATACATCAATTATTATGAAACAATTGACAATCATTAATAATATTGTAATAATTAATTAGCATCTATAACCTAGCATGAATAATATATCTTCTAAAATTAAACATGAAAAATTTCAAATTGTCAAGAGGAGATGAATATTTTTTTTAATTATGGGTGTGTTCGTTGAAGGAGGAGCGCGGATTTACTTGGAGTAAGGGAGGGAAGGAGAGATGGCTGACTGGGGCTTCATTACAAATCATGGGCTTATTCTGGCCGCTATAGCGCGGCAACCCAGCAGTACGGCGAGGGCGCTGGGCGATGCCGTGGGCATAACGGAAAGGGCGGCTCTGAGGATAATTAGCGACCTCGATAAAGAAGGCTACATAAGCAGAACAAAGGTCGGGCGGCAAAATCATTACCGTATAAACACAAGTGTGCCCATCAAAGACGATTTTTCAGATGCTGCTATTGGAGAGTTCTTATTGGTCCTTGGAGCTAAGCGTGGTAAAAAATAGTGGTTGGATAATGAATGTTGAACTCTGTTCAAAGTAAAAATGCCCAATCGTTACTTAATCAAAGGTGCCCTGCGGGGCCTGGAATTTCTATTGGAAAGAGGTGATACGGCGTTGAACTGCAGTGTTTGTGGCAATCCTCTCTATATCGGAAGGGTGGTTTTTCGTTGCTATTGTGGGGTGTATACGCATTCCCATTGCTGGGAGAAGCATATACTGAAGTCACACAAACCACACTTCACTATCGGCTCTATCAGGCAGGACGGAAGGTTTGAGCCTAGGAAAGAGGCTGCGATGGGAGTGCAGCCTCCGACTCAGAAGATTGGGTTGAATTGACAGAAGCGATACAATGCTCGCCGAAGGATTGTTGGCGCTGGGGGTGATTTCATTGTTGCATCTGCACTCAGAAGATAGACAGTGCAGTGTATTGATTTGTGGTGAGAAAGCGATTTGGTAACAACAACTTTATGAAGAGCTGTTGTGCAACGAGGATACGAAGTACAGCAGTAATGCTATGGCTAACTTAAAAGCAGATAAGAAGAGAGGCAATAGCCACCATGTGGATGGCGGTTTGTGCATCCTCTATGTTTCCACATTCCCTCCGCGCAAGTGCGGCATTGCCACGTTCACCTATGACTTGACCCATGCCATGGATACACTGCTGTCGCCTATGATAAAGTCCAAGATTGCAGCTCTCAATCCAGACGATGTGCTCAGCTATAACTACCCGAAAAATGTATTATT
>DUEY01000018.1 GCA_011174795.1 Dehalococcoidia bacterium | reverse complement strand
GGGGCTCAGCTTGTGGGTGAGGTGGTGGAGAGCAGCGATAAGGGACGGGTGGTTATCCATTAGAACAGTCCAGCCTGTTGCGCTGTTTCCAGAACTAATACAACACGATGGGGGAGATTTATGCGTGCTATTTTAAGTGTCTCCGATAAAAAGGGCCTGGTCGAATTCGCCCGCGGACTCGAAGCTATTGGATTCGAGCTATTCAGTACCGGCGGCACCAAGAAGGCGCTGGTGGAGGCGGGGATAGGTGTACAGAGCGTCTCAGACCTGACAGGTTTCCCCGAGATTCTCGATGGAAGGGTGAAGACGCTGCACCCCGCGGTTCACGGCGGAATTCTGGCCAAGCGCGACCTCAGCGCACATCTCGCCGAGCTCGAAAAAAATAATATGGGGCTCATCGACCTGGTCGCGGTGAACCTCTATCCCTTCAGGGAGACTGTGGCCAGGCCGGGGGTGAGTCTGGACGAGGCATTGGAGAATATCGATATCGGCGGCCCCACCATGATTCGCGCTGCCGCCAAGAACTTTCCCTACGTGCTGGTCATCGTAGACCCCGCTGATTATGAGTCGGTCCTGGAGCAGCTTCAGAAGGGCGGTGTTGAGGCTGATAAACGGAAGAAGCTGGCTCAGAAGGCGTTCCAGCACGTCGCTGCTTATGATACAGCTATCGCGCAGTACCTGCGTAAGGGTGAGGAAGGCTTTGCCGATGAGACGACCATTGCGTTCAGGAAGAGGTACGACCTGAGGTATGGCGAGAACCCCCATCAGCAGGCTGCTTTCTACGTGGAGGAGGTAGCGGGTGGAGCGGCAGGCGGCATAAGCTCGGCCAAGCAGGTCTGGGGCAAGGAGCTTTCCTTCAATAACATCCTCGACTCGGACGCTGCCTGGAATGCCGCCAGTGATTTCGAAGCTCCTGCGGTATCGGTGATCAAGCATACCAATCCCTGCGGCCTTGCCACCCACGAAAACCTTGCCGAGGCATACCGGCGTGCCTTTGCTGGAGATACCGTGTCCGCCTTCGGCGGAATTGTGGCGCTGAACAGGGAGGTTGACCCCGAAACCGCTCAGGAGATAGCCAAGACCTTCTATGAGGTAATCATAGCCCCCGGTTACGATGAAAAGGCGCTCGAAACACTCAAGCAGAAGAAAGACGTCCGCATCCTCGTCATGGGTGAGCAGGGGGGTGCTGAGGGGCCTGTGCTGGACTTCCGAAGGGTTGGGGGTGGCCTTCTCGTCCAGACGTCCGATTCACTGCCTGCAGACCGTGGATTGAGCCTGCGAACCGTAACGAGGCGAGAGCCCACAGAAGCGGAGTTGAAGGACCTGCTGTTCGCCTGGAGGGCGGTTAAACATGTGAAGTCGAACGCTATCGTTATTGTGAAGGACTCCATGGTCCTGGGGATGGGGGCGGGGCAGCCCAACAGGGTTACCAGCGTGCAAATCGCTCTGGAGAAGGCAGGTGAGCGCAGCAAGGGAAGTGTTCTCGGCTCAGACGCATTCTTCCCCTTTCCCGATGGAGTGGAGCTGGCGGCCAAGGGCGGTGTTACTGCCATCATCCAGCCGGGAGGCTCGGTCAGGGATGAAGAGGCGATAGAGGCAGCGAACAAGCATAACGTCGCCATGGTGTTTACCGCTGTCCGCCATTTCCGTCACTAGGATTGTCAAGTGTCCAAAACCGAGGCTGAAATCGCCAACCTGGATGCCTTAATCTCATTGCTTCCCGTATCCGACAGGGAGCTCTTCGAGCGCATCTACGAGGTGAGCGTAACAAAGGGACGGTTGAATACACCGCCGAGCATGGAGCCCTGGATCGAGAAGCATTTCGGCTCGGTGGAAAAGGCGCTGGCGCAGAGGGTTGTCAGGGTCACCAACCTGGTTACGCTGGAAGAAGCGCTGTTCAACGAGTTGCGTGCGCACCGACCCGAGGGAAAAAGCCCTGCTCAGAAGCCTCGAGTCACGAAACCGCAGGCTCATCAGTCTGACCTGTTCCACGACCCTCTCACCGCAACGCCGGAGGATACCTTTGGTCGAATTGAGGGGAGGTACTGTGTAACCGGAAGCAACGTTGCCAAGTACGAGGGCTATCATTCGGTGATAATTTTCAGAGAACCGGACCCGCTCAGGTTTACCCGCGAGCATATCGTAGACTATATAGATACGGGCTGGAGGTGGGCGCGGAAAGCACACGCTGTCGATCCCGAAGCGAGGTACTACTTCTTCATGTGGAACTGCGGGGCGAGGGCGGGTGCTTCCATATCGCACGGGCATGCCCAGGTTATGCTTTCCCGGCGCAGGCATTATGCCGGGATTGAGCTGCTGCGCCGTGCCGCCATTTCCTACCGGGAAAACTTCGGGGTGAATTATTTCGATGACCTGTACCATGCGCATAAAGCGCTGGGCTGCGGTTTGGAAAAGGACGGGGTGAGAATCATGGCCTACCTGACTCCCATTAAGGAGAAGGAGGTCTTCCTCATGGCGCCTGAAATCAGCCTGTCACTTGCAGAAAGGCTCTATGAGGTACTGGCCTGTTTCCGGGACCGGATGGGGGTGGTATCGTTCAATGTGGCGCTCCTGCTGCCCCCCATTGCCCCGGTGGATGAGGATTGGGATGGCTTTCCCGCGATCGCCCGTCTCGTCGACCGTGGACATCCCGCAAGCAGGGCATCGGATATCGGCACCATGGAGCTTTACGCCTCCAGCGTCATCTCCAGCGACCCGTTTGAGGTGGCGAGGATTGTTGGGGAAGCGTTGCCCGGAGGAAATTGAGGGGGGTGAGAGAATGACCAGCGTCGACGTCGTGGTCCCTGTCTACAACGAGGAGGAGGTGCTTGCCAGCAGCGTCAGCATACTCAGGGACTACCTTTCTGAAAATCTGGCAACGCATTACTGGCGGGTCGTCATCGCTGACAACGGCTCCGTTGACGGGACGCTGGCGATTGCCAAGCTCCTGTCGGAGCAGTACGATGACGTAGGCTTGGTAGCGCTGGAGCTGAAGGGTCGTGGCCGTGCACTGAGGAAGGCGTGGCTGGAGAGCGAGGCGGATATCGTATCCTATATGGATGTCGACCTCTCTACCAACCTGGAGGCTTTCCCTAGGCTGATCGGCGCCATCGATGAGGAGGGCTACGAGGTTGCTATCGGCTCGCGGCTGATGCCGGGCTCGAAGGTAATCGGCCGCAGCACAAAGCGCGAGATAACGTCACGTGGCTACAATATGCTGATAAAGCTCATGTTCCGCCCCGGCTTCAGGGACGCACAGTGCGGCTTCAAGGCAGTGAAGCGCAAGGTGGTGCAGGAGGTTGTGCCCTTGATTAAGGACCAGGCTTGGTTCTTCGATACCGAGCTCCTGCTTCTGTCGAAGAGAAAGGGCTATCGCATCAAAGAGGTGCCCGTGGAGTGGACGGATGACCCTGACACCAGGGTTCATGTCGCAAGTACCGCCTGGGAGGACGTGAAGGGACTGCTCCGGGTGCGCTTCAAGCCCCCGTTTTAACTACAAACAAAGGCCTTCGTTACACTTCTGCACACCACCTACCTCCTCCATTTTTTATAACCCTTTTTGAAATTTTCCGCCTTTCTGATACAATTGACACGCTTTGAACGATTAGGCAAGGAGGAATACGTGGAGGTAAAGGTTATCTCGGGTGATGTCACCAAGGTCAAGGTCGATGCTGCTATAGTCAATCTCTTCGAAGGTGTGGAGAAGCCCGGCGGTGCCACTGGCGCTGTCGACAAGGCGCTGGACGGGATTATCAGCAAGCTTATCGCCGAGGGCGAAATTAAAGGCAAGCTCAACGAGGTTACGCTGCTCCATACAATGGGCAGGATTGAGCCGGAACGTGTCGCGGTAGTGGGGCTGGGCAAGCGGGAGAAGTTCACCTATGACTCCATTCGCAGTGTAATGTCAGCGGCGTGCCGCACCTTGAGAAAGACGGGCGTTAAAAATATGGCAACCATCATACATGGGGCAGGGGCGGGAGGTCTTGATGCCGAGAAGGCGGTACAGGCTCTGGTGGAGGGGAGTATTATTGGGCTGTATACCTTCCGCAAGCATATCACTAAAGACCCTGAGTATGGAGAGATACAGGAACTGCTTATTGTAGAGCGTGATAAAAAAAGGGTTACGCTTCTGGAGCAGAGCGCTAAGCGGGGCTGGGTTATGGCGGAGGCCACCAACTTCGCCCGTGATATGGTCAATGAGCCTGCCAACTATATGACCCCCTCCGACGTGGCGGAGACAGCACGTCGAGTCGCTTCTGACTGGGGTCTGGAATTCTCGGTACTTGAGGCTAAGGAGATGGAGGAACTCGGGATGGGGGCGCTTCTGGGTGTCGCCCAGGGCAGCAAACAGCCTCCCAAGTTTATCATTATACGCTATAAGGGGGGTGACCCCGAGGCGAAACCACTGGGCTTTGTAGGCAAGGGGATAACCTTTGACTCGGGGGGCATCTCTATCAAGCCATCGGAGAATATGCACGAGATGAAGGGTGATATGGCGGGAGGCGCAGCGGTCATCGCCGCCATGCGGGCTATCGCGGAGCTCAAGCCCTGGATTAACGTCACGGGTCTTGTACCGGCGACCGAGAACCTACCCGGGGGCGCTGCGCTCAAGCCGGGGGACGTCCTCAGGGCGATGAACGGCAAGACGATAGAGGTGGCGAACACCGATGCCGAGGGGAGGTTGATTCTCGCCGATGCCCTGTGTTATGCCAAGAGCCTTGAGCTTTCGCCACTTGTGGACATCGCCACGCTCACGGGTTCCTGTATTGTAGCCTTGGGCTATGTATGCAGCGGGGTTTTGGGCAATGACCAGGAGATGGTGAATCGGGTAATCAAGGCTGGTGAGGAGGGGGGGGAGAAAATCTGGCAGCTCCCCTTGTACGAGGAGTACAAGGAGTTGAACAAGAGCGAGGTGGCTGACATCAAGAATAGCGGCGGAAGATATGCAGGTGCTATTTCCGCTGCCCAGTTCCTCGCTGAGTTCAGCGAAGACACTCCCTGGGCTCATCTGGACATCGCAGGGCCTTCTTTCCTCAGGAAGGAGCAGGGTTATTTAATTAAGGGAGCCACCGGAGTTGCCGTACGGACGCTGACCAATCTGGCGCTGGCTCTCGCCGAGAAGCCAATAACCAGTTAAAACGGAGTACCGAAGGAGGGTGTTATCATGAAGATAGAATGGCTTGGACATGCGTCGTTCATGATCACGGCGGAGGATGGTATGAGGATAATAACCGACCCGTTCGGGGATTACCCCGGCCTCAGCTATAATCCTATCGAGGAGGCGGCTGACATCATGGTCGTCACTCATAAGCATGGCGACCATTACGGTGCACGTGTCAGGGGGAACCCCAGGCAGGTCAGCAAGCCGGGAACAGAAAGGGTTGGGGCGATCGAGTTCAAGGGAATGGCGACGTACCACGATACCTCAAAGGGGAGGGATAGGGGAGAAAATACGTTATTCTGTTTCACTGTTGATGGCGTGAGAATTTGCCATATGGGTGACTTGGGGCATAAGCTAACGGAGTCCGAGGTCGCTGAACTGGGGCAGGTAGACGTTCTCATGATTCCTGTGGGGGGCCATTTTACCATAGATGCCGCCACAGCCAGTGCGATATGCGAGCAAATCAAGCCCCTGATAGTGCTGCCCATGCACTATAGGAATGATAAGTGTTCATTTCCTATTACGGGGGTAGATGAGTTTATCAAAGGCAAGCCCGATGTTAAGAGGCTGGATTCCAGTGAAGTGGAGCTGAAGAAAGGGCAGCTTCCGGAGGCGACTGAGATTGTCGTGCTGAAGCATACCCTTTAGGAGAATGCTCGCAAATTGACAGCGCAGAGCGGGGTAAAGTATAATAGCACCCGATTTAGGTAGAAAGAGATGCCCAAGAGAACCTACCAGCCGAAGAAGATTCCCCGGAAGAGAAAGCACGGTTTCCGCGCACGCATGGCGACCCGCGCCGGCCGGTTGCTGCTAAAGCGAAGGCGGCTCAAGGGTCGCTCCAGGCTTGCGGTTTAGGATTGCTGTGGTGGAATGGGTAAAGAGGAGAGGCTGAGGAAAAATTCGGAGTTTACCGGGGTTTTCGAGCGGGGTGGGACGTGGGCGAGCGAGTTTGTCGTTCTACGGGCGGCACCCAACGGTCTTGAGCATAACAGGTACGGTTTTGTAACCAGCAAGCGCCTGGGGAATGCGGTGGTGCGCAACCGGGTGAAGAGGCTGCTGCGCGAAGTAACGAGAACGACCCCGACCACGACGGGATGGGATATGGTATTAATCGCTCGTGGTAAGGCAGCGACAGCGAGCTATCGGCAAATTGAGGCGGCGGTGACGAGGTTGCTGCACAGAGCGCAGATTTTAATAAATACGAATTAAAAGCCAGGGAATTTTCAGGGCATAGGGTTGAAGAGGTTAGCTTTAATCTTCATAAGATTCTATCAGGTGGCTATTTCTCCGAATACGCCGTCCTCCTGTCGTTTTGTGCCCTCCTGTTCCCACTATGGCTACGAGGCGATTGACAAGTACGGGGTGGTAAAGGGTGGCTGGCTGACTGCGAAGCGTATCTGCCGCTGTCATCCCCTGAACAGGGGCGGTTTTGACCCTGTTCCCTGACCGCTTTCCATGCCTTGTCATGCTCCGCCTGTCTGTTAGCGATATTTGAATGTTTTACATTAAACAGGCTCGAACCAAGAAAGCCCTCATTATTTTTGTCATCCTCTCCTGTTTAGTGCTGTCGGGCTGCATGGGGCCAAGAGGGTGGCCCGGGATTGCATCTGAGGGCGAGAAACTGTATGTCGGGACCATGGGGGGAACGGTTGTCGCCCTGAACCCCGAGGGCGGGAGACTGTGGGAATGGGAGCCGCCAGGCGAGCAGGGAGGCAGCATGATCGCCTGTAGTGGGGGTGGGCAGTTCAGGGCGGGGTTGCTCTACGGTGTCCCGGTCGTAGCCGATGGGGTGGTTTATGTATCATCCTACAATGGAAGGGTCTATGCTGTCGATACAGAATATCGGGCAGATAAGTGGAAGTACGACACAGGCAGCCCTATCGCTGGCGGCGTGGCTGTCGCTAACAATACAGTATTCGTTGGCTGCTCCGATGGGAAGCTTTATGCCCTGGAGGCGAATGTAACCACATACGAGGGCAGGCCGAAGGCGGGATTTAAGCCTTTCCAGACTGATGACAAGATATGGTCAACCCCTGTGGTCTATGATGGAACCGTTTACTTCGGGTCACTGGACCAGAAACTCTACGCTATCGATGCCGACACAGGTGAACTGAAGTGGGAGTTCAAGGCCCAAGGTGCCATTGCCTCGACACCGCTCATCGTTGGGGATGTAGTCTACATTGGTGCGTTCGACAGCAGGTTCTACGCCCTAGATGCTGATACCGGCGAACAGAAGTGGGTCTTCGAACAGGCGGATAACTGGTTCTGGTCGCAGGCTCTTTATGCGAATGGTACCATCTACGCTTGCTCTCTGGACCACAGGGTTTACGCCATTGAGGCAGATACCGGCGAGTTGTATTCGGGATGGGCGGAACCCTTTGATGCGGGAAGCGAGATAAAGTCGTCTCCCGTTATCGTAGGTGATGTGCTGGTGGTGGCGACGGAAGAAGGCGAAGTCTTTGGTCTGGATGTAGAGACGGGCAAGAGTAAGTGGCCTAATGTTGTCGATCTCGATGCCCACGTGCTCGCACCTATTTTCGCATCCGGGGGTACGGTCTACATAAATGCTCAGGATAATAGACTTTATACCTTTGAGGGCGCGACAGGGCGTCAGAACTGGAGCGTTCCACTCAGTCAGTGAGATAGACGGAAGCTATGCCTAAAACCAGGAATATTGTCCTCCTGATTCTGCTGGTACTGGTGTTCCTCTTTGTCGGCGGATTTGTCTCTCCGATAGAGCTCTTCGACATCGTCATTCTACAGCCGATGTTGAACTTCCTCATCCTGCTGACTAAGGTCTTTTTCGGAAGCTTCGGATTAGCCATCATCATCCTAACCATCATCGTCCGTGGGGTTACTATACCGCTCAGCTTGAGGCAGATACGCTCCACCAGGGCAATGCAGGAGCTGCAGCCCAAGCTTAAGGAACTGCAGAAGAAATACGCCAAGGATAAAGAAAAGCTTGGTCCGGAAATACAGAAGCTCTACAAGGAACACGGGGTTAATCCCTTTGGATGTGCATTGCCTATGCTGGTCCAGTTCCCCATCTGGATAGGCTTGTACCAGTCGGTTATACAGGGCCTGGGTTATGCTCCTGAGAACCTTATTGGCTTGTCTAAACAGCTCTATTCATGGTCGGTGATTCAAGAACAGGTGCCGCTGGATAGTCACTTCCTCGGGCTTGACCTGGGCAGCGGCAGTCTCATCATGGCGATTCTGGTGGCGGTGAGTATGTGGATACTGCAGAAGATGTCTTCATCGCCATCTGCTGACCCTTCGCAGCAGTCGATGCAGCGCATGCTGCTCTGGATTATGCCACTTATGTTTGGCTTCTTTGCATTAACTTTTCCCAGCGGTCTCTCTCTGTACTGGTTGCTCACGAACCTGATATCCATCTTGGTACAATACCGCGTAACCGGCTGGGGGTCTCTAAGAATACCGTCTCTGGCAACGTTGAGAGGAGGCCCTCCGGGTCCGGTCAGAACTCCAGCAAGTACTACGGGAGCTTCGGAGAGTGGCGGTAGCGATGCGGGTGTGGTTGCATCGCAGCCGGAGGCCGCCGGGGCTGACACCACGGGTGGAGGAAAGAAACCTGTTGTGAGGGAGGCAAGCTCCCGTCGAAAGAAGGTAGGTCATGGAAAGCATCGAGGTAAGCGCAAAATCAGAAGAAGAAGCCGTTGAAATCGCTCTAGCGGAACTGGGACTCAGCCGCTCTGAGGTGGAGGTGGTCATCGTTAAGAAAGGTAAGGGAGGCCTCTTCGGTCTGGGCTCCGGGGAGGTCACGGTGAGGGTAACACCGCTGGAGCTATTATCAGGGGATAGTTCTGAAGTAGGGGGTATGGCTAAAGAGGTTCTGGAAAGCGTCTTGCCGATGATCGATATATCCGCCAGCGTTAATCTGGTGGTAGAGGGAAGTGGGGACGAGGCGTCGGTGACGCTCGACATCAGGGGAGATGATTTAGGTATCCTCATTGGAAGGAGGGGTGAGACCCTCTCCTCTCTACAGTATTTAATAAACCTTATTGTCAGCAGACATATGAAGTCACGTGTCGGAGTGACTGTCGATGTTGAAGGATATAAGAAACGGCGTCACGAGTCTTTACGGCTCATGGCGCAGCGTTTGGCGGAGCAAGTGAGAAATACGGGAAGATCGGTGACCCTGGAGCCCATGACCCCCGCAGAACGCAGGATTATCCACCTGGAGTTGAGGGATAATCCCTATGTAACGACGCAGAGTATAGGGATGGGCGAAGCTCGCAAGGTCGCCATTCTCTCGAAGGGCAGCAACAGCGGTTGAGCTGGACGTCAAGGATTTTGGGGCTCTCATCACATTGTGCGGTCTCTGGGAGGGGCTTTCTAGCCCCGATTTATTAACTAAGCGGGAGGTTTGTTATGGAGTACAATAACATAATTTTCGAGAAGAAGGATGGAGTGGCGAGAATAACCCTGAATCGCCCTGATGTGCTCAATGCACTGGATGCGAAGACGCTTGAGGAACTGGGTGCGGCGGCGGAGGATATCGATAATGATATCTCGGTCAGGGTGGTGGTAATAACCGCTACCGGCAGGGCGTTCTGCACTGGCGCAGACCTCACCGGAGTTGCTAATATTCCTGAAGGTAAGCCCCGGGACTATTTCCTGCGGCTGTGGAATAAAACGTTTAGTGCTATTGAGAATATCAGTGTGCCTACGATAGCGGTAGTACAGGGCATGGCATACGCCGGCGGCCTGGAACTGGTCATGGTCTGCGACCTGGCTATCGCCGCTGAAGATGCAAAGCTCTCCGATCAACATGCTAACCGTGGCTTGGTGCCGGCAGGTGGCGCTACTCAGAGGCTGCCGCGCCTTATCGGCATCAGGAAGGCAAAGGAGCTTCTCTTCACCGGAGATAGAATCTCCCCGGCTGAGGCGGAGAGACTGGGGTTAATTAACAAGGTAGCTCCCGCTGATAAACTGGAGGAGGCGACTAACGAATTGGTCGAGAAGCTGGTGAGCAAGAGCCCGATGGCGGCGAAAGCCGTTAAGAAATTGGTCAATCGCGGCATGGAAGGCAGCCTGGATACCGGGCTGGAGCTGGAGATGCTGGCAATGACCGCGCATGGCACGACCGAGGACTTCCAGGAGGGAATAGCAGCATTTATAGAGAAGCGGCCGGCGAACTTCCCCGGAAGATAGCTGTGCGATTCAGGCGTTGACAACCACGCTACAATATGTTAAGTTCCTTCGTGTAAAGGCAGCGACGGAGACGAGTAGACGGGCGTATCACCCAGCGAGTCTGGTACGGTGTGAGCAGATGTGACTAACCCGTTCGAAAATCCCTCCTGAGCCGCCAACCGAAACCCCGCATGAGGTGGGGGAGTAGACTTGGCCGGTCTCGTCCACCGTTATCCCGGACGGGGTATGAACACGTGCCTTCATGAGAGCCCCGACAAGTCGGGGAAGAAGGGTGGTACCGCGGGAATAAAGTCTCGTCCCTTCGGGGATGGGACTTTCTGTTTTAGCAGGAGGACTGAATGTTCAAACCGGTGACCAGCAAGGTGAGCTTCCCTGAGCTGGAGCGTCGAATCCTCACCTTCTGGAAGGAGAAGCGTGCCTTCGAGAAGAGCGTGGAGCAGCGTCAGGGTGCCCCTCTCTACGTGCTCTATGATGGGCCACCGACGGCTAATGCCAGCCCGGGAATCCACCACGTACTGGCGAGGGTGTTCAAGGATATATTTCCCCGCTATAAGACGATGAAGGGATATTACGTCCCGCGCGGTGCCGGCTGGGATACCCACGGGCTTCCGGTTGAGCTTGAGGTCGAGAACGAGCTGGGGCTCAAGAGCAAGCCTGATATCGAGAAGTACGGTATTGCTGAGTTCAACAGCCGTTGCCGACAAAACGTGCTCAAGTATGTTAAGGAGTGGGAGGAGCTTACCGACCGTATAGGGTTCTGGATAGATATGGAGCATCCCTATATAACCTTCGACAACAGCTATATCGAGACCTGCTGGTGGATAATAAAACAACTCTGGGATAAGAAGCTCATTTATCAGGGCTATAAGGTTACACCGCATTGCCCGCGCTGTGAAACCTCGCTGTCATCCCATGAGGTTGCACTGGGCTACGAGGAGGCGGACGACCCTTCGATTTACGTAAAATTTGAGACGGCGAAATCACTATATACGAGTACGGGCTTTCTAGACAAACTAAGAAAGGGTTATGGTGATAGGGAAGCTGATTTTGCAGAGTGGCTTCTTGAGTTGGTGGGGGATAAGCCCGTCTACCTGCTGGCATGGACTACTACCCCCTGGACGCTCCCCGGGAATACGGCTCTGGCTGTGGCGCCGGATGCCGAGTATTCGGTGATGGAGGGTAAGAATGACTACCTTATCATGGCTTCGGCGCTTGTATTTATGGTGGGGCTTGAAGGCTACAGGGAGGTTGCAAGAGTTGAAGGTAGTTCTTTAGTTGAACTGAGGTATAAGCCGCTATTTAATCCGTTCGACTTTGAAGTACCTGTTCGCAGAATGGACACATGGGAGGAAAAAGGCCCATGGGAAGAAGCAAAAGAACCTTCTGCTGACATTAATTGGGCAGAAGGGGGAGTCTTCAATTATCCGGTTATTGCTGGTGATTTTGTTTCCTTAGAGGACGGCACCGGCATTGTACATATCGCACCTGCCTTTGGCGATGTGGACTTTGAAGTAGGTATGGATAAATGGCTGGACTTTGTGCGGGATTACGTTGATTTAGAGGGCGTCGTTCAGGGCACCTATCGCTTCGCTGGACTTTTTGTTAAAGAAGCAGACCCGCTCATCCTCGAAGACCTTGGATCGCGGGGTCTTCTCTACCGCAGTGAGACCATTCGCCACACCTACCCCTTCTGCTGGCGCTGCGCCACGCCGCTGCTCTACTACGCTAAGCCCTCGTGGTATATCCGGACCACGGCGAAAAAGGAAAGGCTCATCTCGGGGAACGAGGAGATAAACTGGTATCCTGAGTACATCAAGCGGGGGCGGTTCGGCGACTGGCTGAACAATAACGTTGACTGGGCTTTCTCCCGCGAGCGCTACTGGGGGACGCCGCTGCCAATCTGGCGCTGTCAGGGCTGTAGCCGCGAGGAGTGCATAGGAAGCGTCGATGAGTTGAAAGGCAAGCAGGGTGTTACGGGAGTATCTCAGCTTACGGATTTGCACCGCCCCTATATTGACGAAGTGACATACGATTGCCCCGAATGTAAACAGGAGATGCGCCGTGTGGCCGAGGTCATAGACTGCTGGTTTGACTCCGGGGCAATGCCTTTCGCCCAGTGGCACTATCCTTTCGAGAACCGCGATATCTTCCAGAGCCGCTTCCCCGCCGACTACATCTGTGAGGCGGTGGACCAGACAAGGGGATGGTTCTACAGCCTGCATGCCATATCCATACTGATCGAGGAGCAGCCCTGCTTCAGGAACGTGATTTGCCTCGGCCATATCCTTGACAGCGCCGGGGAGAAAATGAGCAAATCGAAGGGCAATGTCGTTACACCTGAGGAGGTACTGGACAGCAGCGGTGCCGATGCTCTGCGCTGGTATTTATATACGTCGTCCCCACCGGGCAACGTGCGCCGCTTCTCCAAACAGTATGTCGACGAAGTAGTACGCAAGTTTCTGCTGACACTGTGGAATACCTACTCATTCTTTGTGACCTACGCCAATATTGATAAGTTCGACCCTCGTACTGCTGTTACCCCAGAGTCTCTGCCCGAGCTCGACCGCTGGATACTCTCGGAGCTCAACCAGCTTGTAGATGGAGTGACACGCGCACTCGATGAATACGATCCCACGGGGGCGGGAAGGAAGCTCGAGGATTTTGTGCAGGCCCTCTCTAACTGGTACGTGAGGAGGAGCCGGAGGCGGTTCTGGAAGAGTGAGAACGACACCGACAAGCAAGCGGCTTATACCACCCTTTACGATTGTTTAGTAACCCTGGCAAGGCTGCTGGCTCCTTTTATCCCGTTCATCGCCGAGGAGATGTATCAGAACCTGGTCAGGGTGGTTGATGAGGGCGCTCCGGAGAGCGTTCATTTCACGGATTACCCCCAAGCCGACCTGAGCAAGATTGACGAGAAGTTATCTTCTGCTACTCATCTGGTGATGACAGTGTCGAGTCTGGGACGCTCTGCACGCGCCAGGGCGAGCTTGAAGGTGCGCCAGCCGTTGGCTAAGGTTCTGGTCAGGGTGAGAACTGAACGTGAGAAAGAGATTTTAAGGCAAATGGCCCCGCAGGTGCTCGATGAGCTCAATGTCAAGGAGTTACATACTGTCGATAGGATTCAAACTGACGAACACCCTGATTGGCCTGTTGCCGAGGAGGGTGGTCTGGAAGTGATGCTGGACAGTGACATTACTCCTGAGCTTGCCGATGAAGGTATGGCACGAGAACTGGTTCACCGTCTGCAAACGATGCGAAAGCAAGCCGGCTTCGATATCGCTGATTATATCGAGACCTGCTACCAGGGGGGTGAATCGATCAAGCGGGTAATGAATGAGTTCGCCAGCTATATTAAACAGGAAACACTGTCAAGAGCACTGGTCGAGGGAAGCCCTCCGGATGATGCCTTTGTAAAAAGCCACGTCCTCGAAGGTAATGAGGTGACGCTGGCGGTGAAGAGGCTGAGCCGCTAACGGTCTTCCGGTCTCTCCACGAGGCTTACCCAGGCTATATGCTGCTCGGTTCCCCGGTAGTAGATTATTTGCACCTTGTCCCCGACTTCGTACTGCCATAAGAGCTTTATTAGCTGGGAGGCCTCCGTTACTTCTTGCCCCTGGAAGTGCGTGATGACATCATCAACCTCGAGACCCTCTTTCCATGCCGGGCTATCGGGCTCGACGTACCAGATTAAAACCCCTCGATTCTTTGCCAACCCGAGTTCAGTGGCGAGCGCCGGTGTTACTGTTCGCAGGGTGACGCCTAAGTATGGACGGATAACATCTCCGAATTCGACAAGGTCCTCGTACACTCGCTGGGCAGTACTGGCGCTCACCGCGAACCCTATATTCTGCGCTGTATAAATGATGAAGGTGTTAATCCCTACCACCTGGCCCTCTAGGTTTATCAGCGGACCGCCGCTATTTCCGGGGTTGATAGCGGCATCCGTCTGGATTACATCGTAATATGCGCTATCTTCCAGGTTAAAGGAGCGCTCGAGATTGCTCACTATGCCTATGGTTACCGAGGGGCCGCCTTCTGCGCCAAGAATGGTAGATAGGGGACTGCCCATCGCTACTACCCAGTCACCGACCCGAAGCTTTGACGGATCGCCGAACTCAGCAGTGGGGAGGTTATGTCCATCTATCTTAATCACTGCGAGGTCGCTGAGTGAATCCGTGCCTATGATTTCAGCCGGATGGGTATCCACTTCGTCTGGGAGCAGCACCTCAATTTTTTCGGCATCCTCGATAACGTGGCTGTTAGTCAGAATATAGCCATCAGGGCTGAGAATCACGCCGGAGCCACTCTTGGTGCTCGTGGACCTGAAGAAGAAAGAGGATTCAATGTACTCGACGGAGATGTAAACTACCGCTGGTTTTACCATATCCACGATATCGGCGATGGATGGGAAGGGTGATGTATAGGTCTGGTTCGATGGAGCAGGGGTTTGGATAGGTGTAGGCGTCGCTGTTGAATGCTGTGTGGGATTCACGGTCGGGGTAGGAGTGCTCGCTTGATGAGACGTAGTGTTACATGCGCTGACCAGCAACAAGACCACAAGGAATAGAAAAAATATCTTGGATTTAATCACCTTAGATTGCCTCTCACCGTAGTTCATAAATAGAGTTCAATCCATTAACATGGCGCACTTCGGCTTCGCTCAGGACAGGCCAGGCCAGTGAAAGGTTTGTTCATGGTTCGACAGGGTATGTTCTGAATCTATCCAAGGGCTAACCATGAAACGCGTGTGTGAGCGTAGTGCTAACGCCTTGAGATATATCAATTGTAATCTTTTAGGGGGTGGGCATTCAAGGGAGGATTTGGGCGCTAACCTTTTCCCAGCATCAGCCGGCGGAGTGCTCCGACACCATTTGAGGTCAACGATGATATATTGCCGACAAACATAAATGCTGAAGGTGAAAGAGTGGCGAGCTTCTCCTGTATAGTTTCGTCAGGAAGCTCCTCTGCTTTCAGGGCTGCTCTTATCCTGGGGTATATGGATGTTATCTTGGCGCAGAAGAGCATGATAACCGCTGATACATAGGCCCATATCATCAGGGCGATGATGATACTTACGGCGCCGTAGACAATGTTATAGGTTGCGAAGTCGGCTACAAAGAGAGCGAAGAAGTTTTTGACAAGCTCGAAAAGCAAAGCTGCCGCCAGTGCTCCTACGGCTGCATGTCGCCAGTAGACTTTGGTATTGGGGACGAGCTTGTAGAGAAAGAGAAAAGCCAGGAACGAGACCAAAATGCTGGTTGCGATAGCGGCGGAGTGCCAGAGCAGGCTGCCTTCCGTAAATTGCTCGCCGAAGACCTTGAAAGCAGTTGTCAGGCCGATTGATATGAGCATAAGCGCACCGAAACCGGTCATCATCAGGAACTCCATTAATCTCTCAGTGAGGAAGGGACGTGGCTGCTTGACACCCCATGCGGCGTTCAGCGATTTCCTGAGAGCATTAAATACAGCCATTCCCGCCCATATGAGACCTATGGTCGCTATTATCCCCGCGGCACCCCAGCTTTTCGATACAGAAGAAACCGTTCCCTGAATGAACTCTCCTGATACGGGAAGGAAATCGGTTATTGCTTCAATAACATCGGCCTTGGCGCCCGGTTCCCGTACAATGAAACCGAATATCGAGGCTGCTGCCAGAATCAGGGGGAAGAGGCAGAGGATAAGGTAGAAAGAGACAGAGGCCGCCAGGTGAGGGCAGTTGTCAGTAAGGAACTCGTTAACTGCCTCTTTTATTACCTGCCCTATAGATACTAATCGCTTCGATGTCATATCTGCTCTCTTAGCAAATAAATGGACTGTCGGACTGCCAATGTGCCTGAAATACAATATAAAATTATCCTAGAGTCCATAATTGCCTCTGTCGCCTAATTAGATAGCGGACTATTATATTGTACCACTTATTGTCAAGTCTTTGCTTCAAAATACGTTATTTCAAAGCTTACGGTGCGCCGTCGGGTCTGTTCACAGTCCAGGACTGTCAAACGTCCTGACTCTTTTAGTTATGTTGGTCCTCTTCCTTTTCAGATGTAGAAAGGCGCTCCCTCAGCATGGAAAAGCCGCGATGCAGCAGGTCTTGGAGTTCAGACACCTCTTTCGATATCGCAGCCCTGAAGTATGAGCTGTATTCCCCCATGCGGCGATATTTCTTATAACGATTTTTCACTATCTTGGATGGGGAGAGTTGTTGCACGTCCAGAAGAGCGCGAAGAATCGAATTTTTCAATAGGCGGGCAGCTTCCTCGGGATCCTTATGTGCGCCTCCCTCTGGCTCCGGAACAATGGCATCTATGACACCCAGTTCCTTGCAATCCGTCGCTGTCAGTCTCAAGGATGATGCAATCTTCTCAGCTTTCTTGGTATCTCGGTAGATGATCGATGCTGCGTCCTCTGGTGAGATGACGGAATAGATTGCGTTCTCGAGCATTAGGATTCGATCGGCAACTCCTAAGGCCAGTGCACCCTCGCTTCCGCCTTGCCCGATGATGACCGAGACTATGGGAGTAGGAAGGTCTGACATGAGAGCCATGGTGCTGGCAATCGCTTGACCTATGCCCCGCTCTTCGGAATCTATCCCGGGATAAGCCCCCGGGGTATCGATCAGAGTAATTACGGGCATCCCAAATACCGCCGCCATTCTCATGGCTCTCTGTGCCTTGCGAAAACCCTCAGGGTAGGCACGACCTTTGTTGTGGCTCCTTTCCTGACCGATAATAATGACGGCCTCCCCGCTGAATTCAGCGATTCCACATACCACTGCATTGTCGTCACCGTAGTGCCGGTCGCCGTGGAGTTCGATGAAAGATGTTGTGATTCTCGAGATATAGTCCAAAGCAGTTGGTCTCTGCTCGTGACGCGCTAGCTGTACCGTCTCCCAGGCCTGCTCTTCAGGGTGCTCGAGAACAGGATATGGTTGACCTCTCTTTGTCATGGTGAGTCGATATCTGGCGCTGAGCAGGTCGAGGAGGATGGACAGTAGCTGGCGCAGCTTGGTGCGGTCGACGACCTGGTCGATCATGCCGTGATTCAGGTGGTCCTCGGAAGTGTGACTGCCTTTAGGGAGCGGTTTTCCTGAAGTCTCCTGCACCACGCGTAGTGGTGCGAAACCAATAAGGGCCTGAGGTTCTGCCAGGATCACATCTCCGAGATTAGGGAAGCTTGCATAGACCTCCCCACTGGCGGGATTTGTTAAAACCGAGATATGAGGGAGCCTTTGGGCGTGAAGGCGCTTGGCTGCCGCCGCGGTCTTGGCCATCTGCATCAATGAGAGTACGCCCTCCTGTAATCTGGCACCGCCGCTGGATATTACTGTGACAATAGGTATTTTCCTCTTAGCAGCAAGTTCAAACGTCAGCGCTACCTTTTCACCGACTACGCCGCCCATATTCCCACCCATAAAACCGAAATCGAGGACGGCGATGGCTGTGGGATTGCCGCCAATAGTGCATACACCGGTAAGCACTGCCTCGGTTAGCCCGGTCCTGAGTTGGGCCTCATGAATACGTTCCTCGTATAACTCCTTTCCTGAAAAAGAGAGGGGGTCTATGGATATGAGAAATCGGTTCGTCTCTTTGAAGCTTCCAGCGTCAGCAAGAACTTCTATACGTTGACGGGCGGGGAGGCTATGATGGAATCTGCACTCAGGACAAACGCGATAACGATGAAAAAGCTCTGACTTGGAAACATCGATGCCACAGAATAAGCAGTACTCCTCTTCAGGTTGCTGCTCCTCAACGGAATCCACTTGATTTGCGGTCTGCGCAGAGAAATCTTTCTTGTCCTTCATTCCTACTCCTCAACTCTATCAAAATCATCGACCTCAAGGTCAACTACCTCCGCGGGTCCACTGGGTTCACTTCGGCTGATAACACCCTCCTGCTCCAGAGTGTCCATGATCCTTGCTGCTCGTGGATAGCCGATATGGAGACGACGCTGGAGGAACGAAGTGGAAATGTGACCGCTGTCCCTTGCCAATCTTCTCGCTGCTACCAGCATTGGATCATCTGAGCTTAACTCCTCGGTCTTCAGGGATGCGAATTCCTTGGCTATGGGGTCCTCAGGCTGCTGCTGAAGAACGTATTCCTTTTGCTGTTGCCAGAATTTAACCAGTTTTTCTATCTCCTGGTCTGACGTAAAGCAACCTCGCAGTCGCTTGGGCTTGGCGATATCGGGTGGCATGTAGAGCATGTCCCCACGCCCCAGCAACTTCTCCGCACCTCCGGTATCTAGTATGGTGCGTGAATCTACGAGTGATGCTACTGCAAAAGCTATCCTGGTGGGGAAGTTTGCCTTGATTAATCCTGTCACTACATCAACTGAAGGACGCTGGGTGGCGATGACGAGGTGGATACCGGTAGCTCTCGACAGTTGAGCCAGGCGGCAAATCGAAGGCTCGACTACCTCGGCAGCGGTCATCATAAGGTCAGCCAGTTCATCGACGATAACCACCAGGTAGGGTAATGGCTCGGCTGTAAGCTTACTGCTGTTGTAGCCCTCTATATTGCGTACTCCTACCGCTGAAAATTTTCGGTAGCGGTTATCCATCTCTTTGATTACCCGGCGGAGGGACTCGATTGCTTTATCTACTTCAATGACGACGGGTGATATCAGGTGAGGTATACCGTCGAAGCTAACGAGCTCCACTCGCTTGGGGTCAATGAGTAAAAAGCGGACATCCTGCGGCGTATTATACATTAACAGGCAGGCGATAATGGAGTTAATACAGACTGTCTTGCCGCTTCCGGTCGTTCCGGCTATGAGCAGGTGAGGCATCTTGGCGAGGTCGGCGGCTACAGGCTCGCCAGCAGCACCTTTGCCCAGAGCGATAGACAGCTTTGATTTAGATTTTATCTTCTCGAAGCTCGAACTCTCAATTACACTCCTGATATGTACAACGGAGGAGCTGGTATTGGGAACTTCTATACCTACGAGCGATTTACCGGGTACAGGTGCTTCGATTCTGATGCTGGGCGAGGCAAGGGCAAGGGCGAGGTTATTGCCTAGGGCGGTAATACGCTCTACCTTAACTCTCGTCTTAGATACCTCTTCTAGCCTCGCTATGGGATTACCGTCCTTATCCAGCTTGACCCTGCCCTGTTGGTCTCGCTCGACTATGCGCTTGTACTTGCGGTCCCAGCCGGGCTCTACGCCAAACTGGGTGACAGAGGGTCCCGGATTGATTTGCACCACTTTAGCATCAACGCCGTAGCTGGCAAGGGCCTCCTCTATCAACCTCGCTCGTTGCATGTTGTCCGCTTCTGTAAACTCAACCTCGGAAATTTCATCCAGGATGCCGATAGGCGGCAGGAGGTGTGCTTCAGCGGTGGTTGGCCTAGGGGCAGGCCCTTTTCTAGAGGCAGCTAATGCCTCTCTCCCCTCAATGTCAATTGCCGGCCTTGGTGCTGCAATGTCTTTCGTGGCTGATTCAGGTTCTTTTCCACCGTGGCTTACATCACGTTCTACAGATATAGCTATATCTGCCGTTTCAGACTCGACTGCACGCTGGCGGCGAAATACCTGACCGAGCGCAGCGGCCACTCCCATGAGAAATTGATGCAGGGGATATTTATTGTATAGCAGAGCTAATTGTTGTCCTAATGTGGTAAAAAGCCACGAAACACTGGAAAAAAGCGCCGTAACTGCTCCCTTAGCTAACAGAAGCATGAACTTAACAAATGTTAAGCTTATGCCGGGAGCGACGAAAGCAACCCCTCCTACCATAAGAAGCGTGATACGTAGAGCGGGTGGTGCACCAGCACTTTCGGTTCCAGCTAAATATCTTCCCAAATTACCACCGAGGCTTGCAGTGTCGAAGCTGGTTTCGCCGATGGCGAATGCGGGGCTGAACAAGGCGAGTATATCCCAGATTGCTACGGTGAGGAGGAGCATGCCAGGCCAGACGTTCCATCGTCTACGCAGCGTTTGCCAGTTCCGCTTCCATGCTATAACGGCAACAACGACTGCCCATATAAGCCATAGGACGAGGCCGAAGCCGATGACCTCGAAAACGACCTCGTGGAAAAAGGCTACTAGCCCAACTATCACTGCTATAACAGTGACCCGCAGCACCATCCACTTGTGAGCTAAGAATCTCTTGGCTGCACTAGGGTTGTCATTGTTCTTTTTCGACTTTGATTTTGCCATTTTACGCCCTTACGCTAGAACATGGATAGCTGCTGTGGTTTGCTCTCCTCCTCCTGAATCTCATCTATTCGAGCTAGTATAGCAGGTATATTCTGCATATCTGCTTCGATAGTCTGTCGCAAGCTCTGCTGGTGAAGGGCTGCGGCAGGGTGATACATGGGGTAGTAGATGGTGTTATCTTTCTTGCGTTCCTTACCGTGTACTTTACTGATTGATTCACCGGGGAAGAATTTAGCCAGTGAATAACGACCGAGGGTGACGATCACCTTCGGTGAGATCAACTCGATCTGGAGATTAAGCCATTTCTGGCAATTATTGATTTCTATAGGAAGGGGATCGCGGTTCTCTGGTGGGCGGCATTTGATTACGTTACAAATGTAGACATCGTTGCGCGTCAGGTTAATTGATTTGAGCAGATAGTCAAGGAACTGCCCTGCCTGGCCCACAAAGGGGCGACCCTGTTGGTCCTCGTGGAAGCCCGGTGCCTCGCCGATGAACACAATTTGTGCGTTTTCAGCTCCCTCGCCGGGCACTACCTTGGTTCGGTTTCTGGCGAGCTCCTCGCAATCTCGGCAGGCTTCTATCTTCTGGTAGAGTTCAGCCAGTGCGGACACCTTGCCCCCCTCTACTGATTAGTAACATTCTGCAGCCAATAACCAGCAATGCGATGGCGAAAACGCGGGTTAACCAGTCAGCATCAACCCGACCTGCGGCCCAGGAACCAAGAATAGAAAAAACCACTGCTGTGGGAGCAATCCACATCACCATCTTTAAATCGAGGTTTTTCTGGCGATAGTGTACAAAGGTTCCGACCACGGCTGTTAGGAGCAGGGCGGTCAGCGATACCCCCTGAGCTATATGTTGCTCAGTATCCAGAAGTAGAACCATACCCGGTACTGCAATTGTGCCACCACCTATACCCAGAATTCCACTGAATATCCCGGCGATAAAACCCACGATAATGCCGATTATGATGTCCATATGCGCTCGAGCTACCTTTGCAACAGCAGTATAGCAATAGCTATGGCATATAGGCCGAAAACCTGTTGCAGCCTGTGAGGGGGGATCTTCATCATCAGTTTCGCTCCTAAGATAACGCCGATAACGCTTCCTGAGCCTATCGTTGCAACAAGAGACCAACTGACTTGTCCCCGTAGAGCGTATACAACGGTGCCCGCTATGGCGATGGGAATTATTATGGCGAGCGAAGTGCCATGGGCCTTATGTTGGTCAAGCCACAAGAGACCGGTTATCACTGGAACGAGGATGATTCCACCGCCGATTCCCAGAAACCCAGCCAGCATTCCCGCTCCTGCCCCTGCCGCTAGATACCAGATAGTATTTGTTGTCACTACTAATTATCTGAGGATAAGATAGCACAGGCCCTATATCAAGTCAATGAACCTGTTTCTTGAGATAAATACTGCGTGTCGATATGAGCCTTCGATAAATGTGACCAGGTGTTGTTGTTAAGAGAGGCTTCTCTTCGATATATAGCAGAGAATAATATCACCGCGGTTGGAGTTGCCTTACTTAAACTCAACCGCGGTGAGTATCTTCGTTCACGAAGTGGTTATAATAGCTTTGATTCGGCGGTTCTTCTGTAATTAACCTTGTTCGATGGTTCGGGCGCAGAGGTTTTAAACGTGGTGCTATTCGTCCTCGATACCCCGCTCTTTGAGATAATCAACCGCATCTTGTACGGTTTTTATCTTCTCGGCATCCTCATCCGGGATTTCAAGGCGATTACCCTCTGTACTGAACTCTTCCTCAAGGGACATTACCAGTTCTACGAGGTCGAGGGAATCAGCATTAAGATCATCGACGAAGGATGAATCGGCCTTGACTTCTGCCTCGTCTACTCCAAGCTGGTCGACGATGATCTTTCTCACCCGCTCAAGGATAGTTGCCATACTGCTACCCCCTTTCTGGAAATTGCTTACTATAATAACATTATTAGCGACTATTGGCTATTGACCTTGATTCGACTAACGGAACCCAGAACTCCATTTATAAATCTGGATGAGTTATAGCTGCCGAAGGTTTTGCCCAGTTCAACAGCTTCATTTATGGCTGCCTTCGATGGTACTCTATTGTCTATCAAAATCTCAAAAATTGCAAGCCTGAGAATATTTCTGTCGATGGCTGAGATTTGCTCTAGAGGCCAGTTAGGTGCGTGCGTCTTAATGAGTGAGTCAATTCGCTCTTTGTTATCGAGAACCCCTCTAATCAATTCTTGGGCATATAATAGTGCTATTTCGGGCAATACTTGCTCCTCAGCCAGACGGCTTAATGAGCTCTCAGGGTTGTGGCCGGAAGAATCACTTTCAAAAAGCGCTTGCAGTGCTGCGATTCTGGCTTTACGCCTGATATGTGCCATAGTAACCTTTGTTTGCCCCGAGAGGCCTAGAATCATTCATGCCATGACCATCCCGCCATCAACGTTCAGCACCTGTCCTGTGATATAGTGTGCCTCCTCTGAAGCAAGGAAGGACACAGCGTAAGCCACATCCCTGGGTGAGCCGATGTTTCCGATGGGGATTTGCCTGAGGAATTCCTGCCTAGCATTATCACTGAGTTTTCTGGTCATCTCGGTGTCTATAAATCCGGGTGCGACCGCGTTTGCGGTTATGCCTCGTGAGGCGACCTCTCGAGCGGTGGCTTTAGTGAGCCCTATTAAGCCAGCCTTTGCAGCGGCATAGTTGGCTTGTCCTGCGTTGCCGATCAAGCCGACGACGCTGGCAATATTAATGATTCGCCCCCAGCGTTGCTTAACCATATGCCTCAGCACCGCTTGTGTGCAAAGGAAAGCGCCTTTCAGGTTAGTAGTCAATACCTGATCCCAATCGGTATCGGACATTCTCAAGAGCAGGGTATCTCGCGTAATTCCGGCATTATTCACCAGGATGTCGATTTTACCGAAGGAGGTAATTGTCTGCTCGACGAGTCGGGTTACTTCATCTTGTACAGTAACATCAGCGGCAATGGCGATGCTCTTTCCTTTTCTAGCTCCGATTTCAGATGCCACATCATTCGCGGTCATAGCGTTGATATCACTGATTACAACGCTGGCTCCTTGCTCTGCCAGTGTCAACGCTATCTCGCGACCGATGCCTTGGCCGCTTCCCGTAACTATAGCAACCCTTGTAGATAAGTCCATTGTTAACCCTCGTTGTGGAATTTGAGGTGAGACAGAGAGCCCCTTCAGAGGATTAGGGATTTGATGGACTCTATATCGTTTATATTGTGGACTTGCACCTTGTCGTTTATTCTTCTAATCAGGCCGGTGAGTACCTGTCCGGGGCCAATCTCGATGAAAGTAGAGACACCGGCCTCCACCATATATTCTACTGAAGGCTGCCACTGAACGCAGTGACAGAGCTGTTGTATAAGTTCCTCTTTAACCTCGTCGGCGCTGGTCATAGGTTGAGCAGTACTGTTGGCAACTATGGGGATTTCGGGTAGGTGCAGGTCAATACGTGAAATAGCTAAGGACATGCCCTCAATTGTGGGCTGCATCAGGGTGGAATGAAAAGCGCCGCTGACCTGAAGGGGTACGACCCGTTTGGCTCCTCTCGCTTTGGCCAGGTCCATAGAGCGGGCTAGTGCCTCTCTCGTGCCGCTGATAACGATCTGCCCTGAGCAGTTGAAGTTAGCTATCTCAGCGCCGGTCTCCAGACATACCGCCTCTAAAGATATTTCGTCAAGGCCAATTATTGCGGCCATTCCTCCGGGTTTGGTCTTGCCCGCTTCCTGCATCAAGCGCCCTCGCTCTCTGACGAGACGGACTGCGTCGGTGAATTCAATAGTATTTGAAGCAACGAGAGCAGTATACTCACCGAGGCTGTGTCCAGCGACAAGGGCAGGCTCTAATGGGATACCAAAATCTGCGGCGACTCTGAGGCAAGCGACACTGGTGGTCAGTATCGCTGGTTGGGCGTTTATAGTCTCGCGCAGTTCTTCCTCAGGCCCCTCAAAACAGAGGCGTGAGAGTGGTATCTGGAGGGCAGAGTCAGCCTCCTCGAAGACTTCCCTGGCCTGACGTGAACTCTGGTAGAGCGTGTAGCCCATACCCACAGTTTGTGAACCTTGGCCGGGAAAGACGAAAGCCGTCTTGGATATTGATGTTTTCTTCAGCTCAACCATGAGCTGCCTCCGCAGGCTATTGATTTCTCCCTGGCTTGCTTTCTGTAATCACCTGCCTTCCCCTGTAGGTCCCACAAAAGGGACAAACTTGGTGGGCAGGCTTGTTACTATGGCATTGGGGGCAGGGAACGAGCGAAGGAACAGCCAGCTTAAGGTGGCTGCGTCTTTTCCCCTGCCGGGCCTTGGCATATTTCCTCTTAGGCAGAGCCATTATCAGTTAGACCTCTCTCTTTATTTACCTTTCGATTTCTTATCTGGAAGTAACTCCTGGAGTCGGTCCAAGGGTGAGTCAACGTGATCCTGTTTACAATCACATTTTCCGTAGTTAAGGTTATGACCACACTGGGGACATAATCCGGCGCAGCCCTCCCTGCATATAGGCTTCATGGGTTGTTCTAATAGAATATATTGTCGTACTGCCTCGTCTAAATCGAGGACGTTATTATCGTCGATAATAAAGCCGCCGGATTCGGTTGGTGGATCAAGCGGTTGACCGCTAACAGGGTCTCTCGTTAAGAAATATTCCTCCTCAATATCCAGGGATAGGGGATAGTCAAACTCTTCTAAGCAGCGGCTGCACACTTCCCTGGCGGTAGTCTCGAGATTACCGCGTACCAGAATGCTGCGATTGGTACGAAGTAGTTGCAAATCGCCACGGGTAGGGAATCCATTCTCACCCACTTCATTAATCTCATAGTGGCGAACTGATCCTATACCTTCTCTCATTTGCTGGGCGACATTGATTTTCATTCTATCCTCAGAAATGGGGGCTTTCTGCCGGTGACCAGGCGGCGTGAAGTGTGCGGTAACAATTTTAGGATACATGGGCCGAAGTTGTCAACTTGTGTTTCCAATGCATTGAAAGTCGGTTTTATATCTGGTCAGGTGAAGCGAGAAAATCGCAGAGAGTGATATTAGAAGACAAAGTAATATATAGCTGCGCCAAGCATAGCGAGGATTAACACGAGTGCTAGGACTATTTTCGTAAACATATTCTGCCTAACAGTCTTATTGGGGTGAAACCGCAGGACGTATGAGGGTGCTCTCAGGAAAGACGCTTTGCTAACGTAAAAATCGTATACCGATCCCGTTTTGATGCCAAGTATCTGTCTGAGATGTTTGTTGATATTTAGCTGATGCACACGCGGATGTGGTACCTCAACAAGTTCATTGTTTCGCACTTTACACGTTATTCTGGTGTTCTTAGTTGTAAGGTGGATATATCTGTTCCATTTGGTACCCTTGGGCAGGTCATCTCGGTGCATTCTAACAAGCAGTTTGCCCTCGTCTTGTGCGGGTGCATTGCCGATTCGGAGATGTCTCTTGATGGGTTTAGCCATGAATACGTCTCTGAAGCTTCATTAATGAGAGCACGCTCTTGCATTAATCTATCTAATTATAGTCACCTGTGTATCTTGCTGCAATGGCTTTATGCATGCCCCAGTTGCGACTATGCTAAGCTTGATAGTCATCGTGACAGGGGCTAGCCCTTGATAACTCCGATGGGTCTGGTTTTGGCTACCCGGGGCGAGATACCAGCCGCTTCCGTTATATGCACTACTTCGGCTACATCTTTATAGACTGCCGAGGCTTCTTCTGCTAGGGATGCAATGCTTGCGACCTGAAAGGTAATTCCCTTGGCGGTCAACTCATCCGCAATGTCAGCGCCACGGATACTTCTCTTCGCTGCAGAACGGCTCTGAAGTCTTCCCGCACCGTGGCATGTGGAGCCGAAGGTTTCCTCCATAGCCCTATCAGTTCCTACTGCTATGTATGAGTAACGTCCCATGTCACCGGGGATGAGCACCGGCTGTCCTGCTTTGCGATATGCTCGGGGCAGGTCAGGGTGCTTGGGTGGGAACGCCCGGGTTGCGCCTTTGCGATGAACACAAACTGTTAAGTTTTTACCCTCAATGTAATGCTTCTCTATCTTGGCTATATTATGTGCCACATCGTAGATAAGCCCCATACCAAGAGAACTTCTTTTCTTTGAGAGCACCCGGCTGAATGACTCTCTGGCCCAATGGGTTATACACTGGCGATTGGCCCAGGCATAATTGGCAGCGCAGGCCATAGCTGCCAGGTAGGCTTGCCCTTCTGGTGATTTTATGGGAGCACATGCAAGCTGACGGTCGGGAAGCTCGATCCCATATTTCTTGACGGCGGCACCCATGGTCTTCAGATAGTCATCACAGACCTGATGCCCCAGTCCTCTTGAGCCGGTGTGAATAAGAAGGAGTATCTGCTCTTTGACTTCTACACCGAAGGCATGGGCTATTTCGAGATTGTAAATCTCTTCCACTACCTGTATCTCAAGGAAGTGGTTCCCTGAGCCTAGGGTGCCAGGTTGCGGCATCCCGCGATTCTTCGCCTTAACACTTACCTTAGCGGGATCGGCTCCTTGCAGACATCCGCGCTCTTCGGTATATTCTAAGTCCTCCGGTTCGCCGTACCCGGACTCTACGGCCCAGGCAGCGCCCTTGAGCATGAGCTTGTCCAGCTGTTTGCTCGTGAGCTTTATTTTACCCTCGGACCCCAATCCGGATGGAATGTTGGTGAAAAGGTCGGAGATAAGTTCCTCTATCCTGGGCTTGACCTCATCAACAGTGAGGTTGGTGCGTAGTAGGCGCACGCCGCAGTTGATATCGAAGCCAACGCCGCCGGGCGAGATAACGCCGTCCCTAACCTGGGTTGCAGCAACGCCGCCGATAGGGAAGCCATAGCCCCAGTGGATGTCGGGCATCGCCAGTGAGTAGCCTACTATACCAGGCAGGAAGGCTACGTTTGCTACCTGCTCCAGCGCTTGTTCCTCCTCTATATGGGCAAGCATTTTTTCATCAGCGAAGATTAGCCCGGGCACCCGCATACCCTGCTTGTAGGTCTTGGGTATCGCCCAGCGATAATCGTCTATTTTTATCAGCTTCCCCTTTTTACCTGCTGGCATTTCACATCCCCCTACATATCCAGGATGACCTGAATCCTGAAGCCGTTTTCCTTCTCTATTTTCAGAGAGTGGTAGGTAGCTGCTTTCACCTCTGTTTTGAGAAGATGGCGCGATTTATCTATCTTCTCCCCATAGGCCTTTGCCTGGAGCCGGTTATTCTCTAACTCTATTATATCGAATCTGTGAAAGATGACACGTTCGACATCGAATAGATAGAGCAATTCATTAAGCCATGCTACTAACAGTGCCTCTTGGTCAGTGGCTTCAACATTGACCTCATGGCAAGATCCTTCACCTATACCATTGAGTTCGGCAACTAAACTGAACATACCGTAGGCTGCGTTGGCGAAAGCTTCCCTGAGGTCGTTCCCGTAAGCAACGATCCCGGCATCAGCGGTATGGTCGATTATATCAAACCTCGTCATCAGGAACTCCTATGGCAAAGTTAAATTATACCATCTGTGTGCCAATAAGCCTAATTGGGAATTCTATACAGGGGTTTTATGGTACAATCCAGACATGAGATTTGTCGTAGACTCAAATGTTGGGAAGCTGGCTAGATGGCTCAGGATCGCTGGTTTTGACACCTTATTCATCAAGGACATAGATGATAACAGACTGGTCCGTATCGCTTTAGACCAGAGTAGGATTCTGCTCACCAAAGATACACATATCCTGAAGAGGCGCGTAGTCGCCAGCGGCCGTCTGAGGGTTGTATTGATAGAGGATGATGAGGTCAAGGCTCAGCTGCGTCAGGTGCTGACCACACTCAACTTGGCTGGACAACTGAGCCCGTTCTCACTTTGTATAGAGTGCAACGAAACACTGGTGCCCAGGGAAAAGAAGGATGTTGAGCAATTAGTGCCGCCGTATGTTTATAAAACAAAAGATAAGTATATGCAGTGTCCCAAGTGTCGGCGTATATACTGGCGAGGAACTCATTGGGAGAGGATGAGCAGGGAGCTTGAGAAAATGGCAGGTTCCGGATGAAGAGAGCGGCTTTCATCTACGGTGAAGAACTGACCCGGCGCGACAGCAGGGTGGACGAGGTGTTTGGCCCTACGCGCCTGCAATATACCTATGAACTATTGAAAGCCTACCGGGCTTTTGACTCGCCGGATTCGCTACTGGTTGCTCCTGAGGATGCTGATGAATCCGCCCCGCTTTCTTTTCATACAAGGGAGTACGTAACAGCGGTGAAAAGTTTCAGCAAAGGCAAAAGTAAAATCGATCCCGCTCGTTTCAATTTCAGCCAGATGGGTGACAATCCCATTTATCCCGGTATGTACGAGCTGTCAACCCTTGTAGTGGGAGCCTCTTTACAAGCAGCAGAGATGGTCTCTGAGGGTGACGTAGACGTTGCCTTCAATTGTTCAGGTGGTCTGCACCATGCCGCTCCCAGCCATGCCTCAGGTTTTTGCGTATTCAATGATGTTGTGATTGCTATAGAGAGTCTGCTGGCGAAAGGGATAAGAATTGCTTACATTGACATTGACGCTCACCATGGTGACGGGGTGCAGGAAGCTTTCTACAGTAGTGACCGGGTTCTAACGGTCTCGCTTCATGAATCGGGAAGGTATCTCTTTCCCGGCAGTGGTGATGTCAAAGAGGTGGGTGTGGGGGCTGGGGAGGGTTATTCGGTTAATATACCACTTGCGCCTTTTACTGATGATGAGGTGTATCTCTGGGCCTATGATCAGGTAGTGCCAGCGCTGATAGAGGGCTTCAAGCCGGATATACTGGTAACCCAGCTTGGCTCTGATACCCATCACCTTGATCCGCTGACCCAACTCAGCCTGACTACCGAGGGTTATGATGGTCTGGTGAGCAGGATGAGTCAAGTAGCTAAGAGGTGGCTTGCGCTGGGTGGAGGGGGCTATGAACCGAGCGTAGTGGTAAGGTGCTGGACCTTGGCATATGGAGTAATGGTGGGCAGGGATTGGCCCGATGAAATACCTGCAGAATACCGGGAGCAATACGGTTTGAGGAAGCTAAGGGATGTAAATAAGCCGCAACTTGACAGCAAGGTTAAAGAGCGGGCCCGCAGCTTCGCTGCAGAAAGCGTGGCAGAGGTAAAAAGGCGTATCTTCCCCCGTCATGGTCTTTAAACTGATGGTTTGTTTTACCATAGGTGTTGCGATAGAATAGGTGCCGCAGTCGATTGACGAGGTTCCTTATTGATTTTCTAGATATGGGTTGCAGGAATGAGGAGGGGTGAGGTGAAGAGGGCTATTTCTATAGTGCTGGCTTGCGTTCTGGCTGTAAGCTTGTCTGCTGCTGGTTGTGGTGGAGGGGATACGCCTCCAAAACCGACACCTCGTCCTACTTCTACCTCTATCCCTGCACCCACTCCTACCCCTGCACCTACCTCCACCCCTATCGCATTCACCGATGATGACTATATTGATAGTGTTGCTGCTCTTGCCAGACAGCACAAAGAAGCAGTAAACGCGGCTAATGAGGTTATTGCCCTTCAGACCGAGCTCATGGTTTCAGGTGATGAGTACACAGCCTGCGAGATACTGAAAATAAGCATGGAGAGTTTTATCGGGGAATGCACGGGTATTAATGAGCAGTGGGATGCGATCACACCGACCAGCAACTTTGCCGATTATCATGAGTGCTTCTATCTATGGTCGGGGGCTCAAATAGAGGCTTTTGAGTTGATAGCGGAGGCGGCTGGCACACATGATGCGGATGTTGTGCTGGGTGCGGTGGATGCAGCAGAATCTATCGTATCTTCCGTCGATGATATCTCCGTATGTGAGACCCTGTATGAAGAAGCGCTGGCAAGAATGGCGCAGGTGACCCCTACCCCCACCCCATCGAGTACAGCAGTATGTACGCCTACGCCGGCTTCAACGACTGGTGTGTACCCGAGAATAGAGTGGGCGAGGACTTTCAGCGGCGCTGGCGGCAAGGATGTAGCGTGCTCGGTGCAGCAAACATTTGATGGTGGATACATTGTCGCTGGCTGGATGAGCATAATTGGTTCAAAAGGGTGGGAGTCTGATATCGGTATTATAAAGATAGATGGTAATGGCACCGAGGAGTGGCGCAGTATCTACGGTGGTTCTGAACCTGACGGGGCATACTCTGTGCACCAGACGTCTGATAGTGGCTACATAGTTGCCGGATATACGGGATCAATCGGTGAAGGCGGGACGGATATCTGGCTTATAAAGATGGATGAGAATGGGAAAGGGCAGTGGAGTAAAACCTTTGGCAGCTATCTAATGGAAATGGCGAATTTCGTACACCAGGCGTCAGATGGCGGCTATATAATCGCTGGATTTGGAGCGTCTGGGTTGTCTGCTGATTTATGGCTCATCAAGACAGATAATAATGGAACGCAGAAGTGGCGCAGGGTCTACGGAGGGGCCGACCATTATGGGTCGGGTTCTGTACAGCAGACATCTGACGGTGGCTATATCATGACTGGTGCCACCGGTGCAACGCTAGATGAGATGGATTTCTGGCTGTTAAAAGTGAATAAGGATGGTGTGGAGCGCTGGGCCAGAACATTCGGCGGCGAAGGTGCTGATGTCGCAGGGTCTGTGCAGCAGACGTTCGATGGCGGCTACATCATCGCAGGCTATACAGAGTCATTTGGAGCAGGAGGGGAGGACATCTGGCTGGTGAAGACGGATGAAAAGGGAGAGGAGGAGTGGAACGATACATACGGCGGTGCTGGTGATGATGTAGCGAACTCTGTGCAGCAGACCTCGGATGGCGGCTATTTAATCGCTGGTTCCACGTCTTCATATGGCGCAGGTGGTAAGGATTTGTGGTTGGTCAAGACGGATGCAAGTGGAGAGATGGAGTGGAGTTGGGTTTATGGTGGTTACTACGATGATGGAGCAAACTCGGTGCAGCAGACGTCGGATGGCGGCTACGTAGTTGCTGGTTATACCGAGATACATGGTACAGAGGGGTTTGATTACTGGGTTATCAAGCTGAAGCAGCCACGTTCTGCCGAGGAGTAGGCCTTTGCATGCAGTCGGTTTTAGAGGAATCGAGAGAGGAGGCACTGCACGGCAGGTGTCAGATGGCGTGTACGTAGTCGCAGGTGTTTGGATCGCGTGGGTGAGGAGACTTAGGGAGATTCATGGCTTGTAAAACTGGTGAAGGAGAGTCAGGATTAAGAAAGGAAAGAGACTAGGTTGAAGAAAGCACTGTTTATACTGCTGGGCAGCTTCTTAATTTTCAGTATGCTTACTGCTGGTTGCAAATTGAATGAGGGTGATGAGGAGTGGCACATGACCTACGGCGGTCCTGCCTTAGACAGGGCATATTCAGTGCAGCAGACGTCGGACGGTGGCTTTATTATTGCCGGAGGAACGCAGTCACATGGCGCGGGATGGTACGATTTCTGGTTGGTGAAGACCGATGAGAACGGTAAGGTGGAATGGAGCAAGCCCTACGGTGGCCCTGGCGTCGATATTGCATACTCGGTGCAGCAGACATCTGACAGCGGCTACCTCGCAGCTGGGAAGACGGATTCGTACGGAGATGGAGGGTGGGATTACTGGCTCGTTAAGGTCGATGAGCAGGGCAATGAGGAGTGGAGCCAAACCTATGGTGGCCCTGAGGAAGATTGGGCATTCTCTGCGCAGCAGACGTCCGATGGGGGGTATATTATCGCTGGATATACAGGCTCCTATGGGGCAGGGGGAGTTGATTTCTGGCTTGTCAAAGCTGCTGGTAATGGAACAATGGAGTGGCGCAAGACCTACGGTGGTGTTGCCCATGATACGGCATACTCTGTGCAGCAGACGTCCGATGGTGGTTACGTAATTGTTGGTTGGACGAGCTCATATGGGCCGGGAGGTATCAATGCGTGGCTTATCAAGGTGGCTGGTAATGGGACGGAGGAATGGAGTAATGCTTATGGGGGTAATAAGGATGACAAGGCGAGGGCTGTGCAGCAGACATCCGACGGCGGCTACATCATAGCTGGCGTGACGGAGTCATATGGGGCAGGGGGGTGGGATTTGTGGCTGGTAAAGGTTGATAGGCAGGGGAATGAGGAATGGGGAAAGGCTTTCGGCGGCCCTGATCCTGACGGGGCGAATGCAGTGCAGCAGACGTCTGATGGCGGCTACATCGTCGCCGGCGAAACGAACTCTTTTGGAGCGGGTGGGGCTGATTTCTGGGTCATTAAAACAAATGGTGTGGGGGAGGAGGAGTGGAGCAGGACATTCGACGCCAACGGTTATGAAATGGCAAGCTCAGTGCAACAAACATTCGACGGCGGCTACATCGTCGCCGGTGAGACAGCATCCTGTGATGATGAAGGAGAGTGTGACTGGGATTTCCTGGTTATTAAAGTGAAGGGAGCGCCCCAGTAGCATTCCCCAACACGGTAGTTGTAGGGGCGAACTTATGGGTATTATCTTATTTTACCGCCCCTGACTGGCGTAGTTCCTCTATCTGTTCTCCGGTGTAGCCCAACCCCTGTAGAATATCCCTTGTATGCTGTCCCATAATGGGGGCGAAGCTCCTGAATTTCGCCGGTGTCTCCGAGAGCTTTATCGCCATACCGAGCTGTCGCACCATACCTTCTATCGGGTGTTCAAATTCGGGGAACATATCGCGGCTGAGTAACTGGGGGTCGTTAACAACCTCATCGAGCTCCAGGACAGGGCTAACGCAAGTATCAGCATCCTTCATAATCTGGAACCATTCATCCCTGGTCTTGGTGAGAAAAGCTTCTTTGATTGTGGAGTGCACCTCTCGCAGCTTCTCACCCTTGGCGCGCTGATGGGGTATGAGATCTTCTCTGCCAAGTGCGCGGCAAAAGCGCTCCCAGAAATAGGGCTCTATGAGACCTGTGGAGAGGAACTTGCCGTCCTTGGTCTTCCATACATTCATAGTCGGAGACGGCCAGCCTCTCTCGGGAACAAAGCGGTCTCGGAAGTATCTGAGTAAGCTTACGGAAAGGAAGGAAAGGACGCTGTCGGTCATGGAGATGTCGATATACTGCCCCCTTTCGGTCTTATCGCGCGCTATAAGAGCGCAGAGGATACCTATAACGGCATGCAGTGCGCTACCTATATCTCCCAGGGCAGCTCTGATTAACACCGGATTACCTTTCTGGTCGCCGGTGATGCCCACTGCACCGGCTATAGAGGTGTAATTAGGGTCATGGCCAGGGAGGTCGCGATATGGCCCGTCCTGTCCAAAGCCGGTCAAGCTGCAGTAGATAATCCTCGGATTCAATTCGGATACACTCTCGTAGTCCACACCCAGCCTCTTCGCTACGCCGGGACGGAAGGCTTCCATGATGACATCAGCTTGAGCTACCAGTTTGTTGAAAATTTCCTTGGCGTCTGAGGATTTCAGGTTGAGCGCGATGCTCTTCTTATTGCGGGACAGATAATCATAAGCTGCGTGCTTTTCCTGGTCGGGAAGTACTCCCATCGAGTATCCAGGGTCTTCTATCTTGATCACCTCAGCACCCATATCTGCCAGCATCATAGTGCAGAACGGCCCAGGTACGGTGCGTGACAGGTCTAAAACATTTATCCCTTCCAGTGCCAGTGTCATCTCATCCCTCCCGGTATATGCTGGTGCTTATAATAATACATCCTGCAGGTCATTGCGAGATGGGGGTGGTGAACTCGATTAACCTTGACTTTCAAATCCTTCGAGTCTATGCTAGTGAACGCGGTGGCTAGGCAGAGGATAGACACCCTGCTCGTTATGAGGGGGCTGGTGGAAAGCAGGGAGAAGGCTAGGGTTATGGTCATGGAGGGCGTTGTTGTCGCTGACAACAAGACGGTAATTAAGCCCAGCACACTGGTTAGGGAGGACGCCGAGGTTCATCTGCTCCAGAGTCCGCCGTATGTAAGCAGGGGTGGCCTCAAGCTGGCGGGGGTGCTTGAAGAGCTCCAGGTGGATGTCTCATCTCTCGTGGCAGTGGATGTCGGAGCTTCAACAGGTGGTTTCACCGATTGCTTGCTCGAGCGTGGAGCGAGCAGGGTATATGCCGTTGACGTTGGTTACGGGCAGATTGACTATCGCTTGAGGCAGGATTCAAGGGTAGTGGTGCTGGAGAGGGTCAATGCTCGCTACCCATTCTCCTTGCCTGAGTTAGTTGACCTCGCTACTATTGATGTGTCTTTTATATCTGTGGAGAAGGTAGTGCCCACGGTGGCTGATGTAGTGAGGGTGGGAGGGCGATTGATTGTGCTGATTAAGCCCCAGTTTGAAGCTGGGCGTAGACAGGTGGGTAAAGGCGGTCTGGTCAAAGACCCTCTCGTTCACGCTTCCGTCTTAGGGCGCTTTATCTGCTGGGCGGTTGACCGCAACTTCAGGCTGGCGGGCTTGATGGCGTCGCAAATCCTGGGTGCTAAGGGAAATAAGGAATTTTTCGTATTGTTGCGAAAGCAATAGGGATTTCCACATAGTATAGGTTGTTGGAGCGTATGCTCCAGACTGCCCTGAATGTATATTCGGAGAGGGAATGCGCACTTGACCAAGAAGGTTGGTGTCCTGTTCCAATCCAAGATAGAGGCCGCTGGCGATCTTGCCCAACAAATGGCGAAGGTCGTGGGCGCCCTGGATGTTGATGTGTGGACCTGTTCTGCTTGGGATGAGGACAGGGCGAGGGAACAGGTGGAGGGGACCGATATTGTTATATGCCTCGGCGGCGATGGCACTATCCTTCGAGCATCGCGAGTTGCCAGTCCCCTGTCGATTCCAATACTGGGCGTGAACTTGGGGCGCATTGGTTTTATGACTGAGTTAAATGACGCAGATGCCTTGAGCCGGGTGCCTGATTTCATAAAGGGGAAGGGCTGGGTAGAGGAGAGAGCTATGCTTCAGTCGGAGCTTGAGGCATCAGATAAACCTGCCTTTTATGCGCTGAACGATGTGGTCATCGGACGTGGCGCTATGTGCCGTCTCATCCGTATTAAGGCGGCTGTTTACGGGGAGCTGTTGACGACGTACAAGTGCGATGGGTTGATTCTAGCCACAGCAACAGGTAGCACTGCATACGCCCTGGCGGCTGGGGGGCCTATACTGCATCCTCACTCCGGGGAGATCTTGATGAAGCCAATTGCAGCCCATCTTAGCTTTGGTACAGCGCTGGTGTTACCTGCGGATGCGACGGTAGAACTCGAGGTGAACACTACTCATCAGGCGATGCTCAGCATTGACGGTCAGGTCGAGGTCCCACTGAGCGATGGAGATATTATCAGGGTTAAACGCAGCCCTCATGTCACGAGGCTGCTTCGAGCACAGCGCCCAATGTTTTTCTACGGGACGTTAATGCGGAAGCTAGAGAAGCGGGAGTAATCGGAGATGAAGGTAGAGAAAGCCAAAATAGCTGATGCTTCACAGATGCATAAGCTGATCAATGAGTTCGCCGGT
The DNA here is from genome assembly GCA_011174795.1 of Dehalococcoidia bacterium. Lineage (GTDB taxonomy): Bacteria > Chloroflexota > Dehalococcoidia > SZUA-161 > SZUA-161 > W281. The sequence goes on along the minus strand of DUEY01000018.1, from coordinate 8,563 downwards.
AAGGGAGAGATGCTTCCCCGCGCCCTGAGCGAGATATATGAGAATATCAGGGACTATTTCGTGGTCAGGGAAGGCGGGAAGGTGGTTGCCTGTGTAGCACTGCACGTGAGCTGGGCCGACTTGGCCGAGGTAAAGTCTCTGGCAGTAGCCGGGGGTAGCCAGTCCAGGGGTATCGGCAGTTCGCTGGTAAAAACCTGTATTGACGAGGCCGAGGATTTGGGTATAGCCACCATCTTCTGCCTGACATATAATCCTGATTTCTTCGAGAAACAGGGCTTCATTCGCATCGATAAGGCTGAGCTTCCGCGCAAGGTCTGGGGTGAGTGCTACAAATGCCCCAAGTTCCCTGATTGTGACGAGGTGTCGCTGATAGTACATCTTGGGCCACAGAGGCCGCTGAGTGACGAAAGTGAGTAAGGAACAAACTCTGGATTCTGAGCATATCTACAAGGGGCGGGTGGTTAGCCTGAGGGTTGATTCTGTGGAGTTGCCCTCGGGAAGAAAGACGATACGGGAGATCGTAGAGCATGGCACCTGCACTGCCATCGTTGCCATTGATTCTAAACAAAACGTCCTTCTCGTCAAGCAGTATCGCAAGCCTGTGGAGATGAATTTGCTGGAGATACCTGCTGGCAACGTAGAGCAGGATGAGGACCCGCTTGACTGCGCACGCCGGGAGCTTGAGGAAGAGACAGGCTTCTCTGCAAAGAATTGGGAGAAGCTGGGTTTTTTTTACACCAGCCCCGGTTTCTCTACCGAGGCTATGTATCTCTATCTTGCAACGAAGTTGAAACCGGTAAAGCGCACTGCTGATTACGACGAGGAAATCGAGCTGGTGCGCGTGCCCCTGAGCAAAGTAACCGAACTTATCGACTCGGGGGAGGTCTGTGATGCCAAGAGCATCGCCGGGTTACTGCTGGCACTGCAAAAGGTCAAGAGATAAATAAACCCTTCGATGTCTTCCGCTCTTTGGTGGGGGAGTTAGAGGGGAGAATCCTTAACTAATCCTCGAACTTCTTCTCTATCCCGGCTGGAGGCATGCCGTCCTCATCCCAGCCCCGCTTGCGGTAGTATAGGGAAAGCAGCTTCTGAAAATCCTCCCTGTCGATTACCCTGCCCGCATTCGGACCGGTCAGTGGAGGATTAGCCCAGACTTTGTGGGGTAGACTGTCGTCCTTGCGACTTATGCCGAGGCGCACATTTATCAGACGCGTGAGGTCATAGACGTCGTTAGATAGCTCGAGGAGCTGCTCAAGCGTGGCTTCTTTCCCTGTCACGTACTTGTAGAAATTCTCGTAGTGTCGTTCGCTCAGCCCTAACTCGATCCAGGGAAGGCGGCAGACGCCGAGCATGTCGAACAGCGGGCGCAGCTTCTGGTGGTAGATGACGGTATCAACCTTTTCGTCGTCAGACCAGTCCTGTCCCTCCTCCATCTCCTTGGCAATGGTCCATGCCCGTGTATGATGTGCGCCTATATCCGAGGTAGCATACGCAAGCCCCATTGAGATACTGGGACGGCTATCGTATGCCGATTGCTCCAGGCCCTTGACCTGGAGGATAATCTTGTCCATCTCAGGCCACTTGTCGATAATGTGGCGTGCTCCGTTAGCGAGGATATCGCCTATGCCCTCCCGATATGCAATCCTTTGTATCAGGTCTAGGATAGCATCTTCGTCTCCCCAGGTAATCTCCCGACCGTCGAGGTCGGTTAAAGACAGAATGCCTTTTTCATAGCCCTCTATCACAGCGCCAACAATGTTGCCTGTGGATATGGTATCCATCCCCAGCTCGTCGCAAAGTCGGTTTGCGGAGAGAATCGCAGCGAAATTGTCAATACCGAGATTTGGACCTAACATAGCGCATGATTCATATTCCGGCCCTTCTACAACTGTGCCTGTATATTTGCCGTTCTTAACCAGGCAGATATTGCTGCAGCACATAGGACATGAAAAGCATGCGCTATCGCCAATCTTGTAGTGGCTGAGCATCGTCGCACCGTTAATCTGATCGTGCTTGGTAAAAACGCTGTCCTTGAAATTGTATGCAGGCAGGATGCCCTTCTCGTTGGCGTATTCAATAACATTCATTAAGCCTTCCTGCTGCCACATCTTGAAATACTTGTGTTCTTCGAGGTATTTGCAGGCTTTTTCTGTCTCCGCCACAAGCGAGGTAATATCATATACCGGTATATCCTTTTGTCCTCTTACCACAATGGCCTTGAGGTTCTTCGCTCCCATAACCGCCCCTATACCAGTCCTGCCGGCGTTGCGTCCCCAGTCGGCGTTGACACAGGCGAATTTCACCATATTCTCACCTGCCACCCCGATGACAGCGATGTGGACGGCGTGGGTGCCAAGCCGCTCCTTGATCAGCCCTTCGGCTTCCAGGCAGCTTTTACCTTTAAGCTCCGGCATGGGGATAATGGTGGTTTCGTTGTTATCGATGAAGATTACAGACAGTTCTGGAGCGCGCCCGGTAACGGAAAGGACGTCTATTCCCGTCTGCCGCAGTTCGACCCCGAAGCTCCCGCCTATGGAAGAGTCGCCATAGAGGCCGGTAGCTGGTGAGATAGTGACGAAGGAGGTCTTTCCTGATGCAGGCAGGTATACCCCTGAGAGCGGTCCGGGCGCGACGACGAGGAGGTTCTCGGGGTCAAGCGGGTCAATGTTGAATTTACGTTTCCTCAGGTTGTCCCAGACAAGCTTAGCACCGAAGCCGCGGCCACCGATATACTTCTCGAGGAAAGCGTCCTCGAGGGGCAAGCGTTCGTCGCTGCCTTCGGAAAGAACGATATGCAGGTGTTTTTTAAAGTACCCACTCTGCAAACTCATAGCTCTTCCTTACCTATCTCTGCATAGTGGATAATCTTCTTCTCGCCCTTCTCGTAGTACTCGATTTCCTTCATCTGGGTGTAGCTCAGGACGTTATTGAGGCGCTTGGCCTCGCCTAGGGCAGCCTCAGGTATCAGCCTGAGCGCCCCCTTGGGGCATTTCTTGACGCACTCCGGGTCTCCACTGCACATATCACATATAATGGGCAGGTCGCAGTCCTCATGGGCATATATAGCTCCGAAGGGGCAAGCCTCAACGCATTTGTAACATGAAGTGCAGTTCTCTTCATCAAGGTGGACGACGCCATCGATCCATCGCAGGGCATCGGTGGGGCATACTTGGGCGCATGATGGCGTCTTACACTGGCTGCAAACGATTGGCATTCTCAAGACGGGGTGGGGGTATGTTGTCAGCACCCTTATCGCTGATTTCTTCGGGTTATTTACTCCGAAGTGCCTGATTGAACATACAAGCTCGCAGATGCTGCACCCCGAACACAGCTCCGGAATCACCGTCAGCTTCTTTGACATCAGGCAATCCTCTTCTGAGCAGCATACCTGCTCAAGGTCGCATTGTCAACGAGGTGGCAGTGTATTCGATGTTAGGTGTATAGGAGAAATCACTTTGCAAACGCATAGGATCAACAGATGAAAACCACAAGCTTGTAGCTTTGATAGAATGTCTGCGGTGTGATATATTGTCTTGGGTATCGTTCACCAGACTATAAACATCACATTCGTACCTTGAAAGTAGCGAGCATACGACTACGAAATTGAGGAAAACAATTATATGAAGGCCGACCGAAGAAGTGTCGCTATACTCGGGGCGGGAATCGCTGGGCTATCGATAGCCTGTGAACTCAGCGAGAATGGTAGAGTGCTGACAGTTGTGGAGAAGAGCCCCTTCGTTGGGGGCATTGCTCGAAGCGTGGAGAAGGATGGCTTCATATTTGATTTAGGTGGTCACCGGATTTACAGCGACAAGAAGTGGGTTATCGAGAAAGTAAAGAACATATTGGGTGGTGACCTGGACTTGGTGAGTAGAAAAAGCAGAATAAGGCTAGGGGAGAGGTTCATTGATTATCCTCCGAAACCACTGTCTGTATTATCCTCCTTCGGTTTATGGGAAGGGACGAATATATTAGCAAGCTATATATCGTCCGCTGTGAAGACAAAGGTTAATGCTCAAAAAGGTGATTCTTTTGAGCAGTGGGTCGTCAGCCGCTTTGGAACTAAAATGTACGAGATATTTTTTAAGCCTTACACTGAGAAAGTGTGCGGGCTACCCTGTAGTGAGATATCCGCAGACTGGGGTGTGAAAAGGGTTGGCGTAGAGAGCTTGCTTCAGGCGTTCAGAAAGGCTTTATTTCAAGCGAATGGCTTATCCAGAACCTATGCTGCACAGTTCTATTACCCCAGAAAAGGCATCGGTACTATTGCTGCTACAATGGCAGATAAAGTCAATAAGGGTGACAACAGAATCCTTCTCGGTTGGGAGGTCAAGGAGGTCAGGTGGCAACAGAAGGCTATAGAGTCCCTTCTTATCGCTAATGGAGATAAGCAAGAAGAGCTGGTTGCTGACCGGTTTATTTCTACTATACCCCTGACCCTGCTGGTATCGTTAATGAGGCCTGCATTACCCCCCGATATTCTGGAGGCTGCTTTAAAGCTTCAATACAGGGCACTGGTTTGTATATTGTTGATAGTTGATAAAGAGAGAATAACCGATGACCACTGGATTTATTTCCCCGATAAGGATATTGTCTTCGCGAGAGCTCATGAACCTCGGAATTGGAGCGAGGAGCTTGTCAGAGATGGCAGGACTTCACTTTGTGTTGAGATCTTATGCAGCAAAGATGACCAGACATGGCTGGCTACAGATGAAATAATAACCGAAAAGGTCGTAGCTGATTTGAGCAACCTAGGGATTTTGAATAGCGATGAGGTCATGGGTTCTTTCGTTGAAAGAATTCCCTATGCCTATCCTCTCCTTAAGCTGGGATATCAAGACCACCTGGCTGAACTGATGGGCTGTTTCTCTCAAATCGAGAACCTTCATTTAATCGGTAGAACCGGTACATTCAAATACTGGGGTATGGATGATGTGATAGAGGAGGCAGTACTGGCGGCAAACAAAATGCTTCGCTAGCAGCCGGGCGGTTTATTCATATTGTTACGGTGCTTTCCTGTGAAGAGTGATATTCGCTTAATTATTCAAAGATTGATAGTCATTTCCAGCTTCCCTCCCTTTACCTACTTCTATAAAAAAGTCTATGGCTTGGCGGTTGTCGTTGCGACGTTGTTGCTCAGGCGGATGGACGGAGTCTTAGCAATATACTTGCGCCGGGGAATGGCAAAAGATGAGGTTTTATATGGGTTGAGTGACATTGATTTATCGGTAATCATTGACAACGAGAATAGAGACAGGATTGCAGTGAAGGAAGCCAAAGAAAGGGTCATTGGCACTTATAATAAATTATCTCGATTTATACCGCTTTTCATTAAAGATGAAGAAGAATTGGGTATTTATTCATTTTCAGAATTTACTGAGGTATATAAAGACTACGATTTCCACAGGTACAGGTTCAATGAAGGCAAGCATACGTGGCGGCTGCTTTATGGCAAAGATGTGGTGAAAGCGCTCCCCGCATTACCGGAAAATGAGCTGTATCTTCCCGCGACAAAAGAACTAGGTGTATGGTGGCTGCTGGTAAACGATGAACTTAATTCTGCACATGCTCACCCTCTGTTTAAGAGAAAATATTTATGGTACAAGGCAGTCGCAGAGGTATCTAGGGTTTACCTGTTTATCTGCCACGATGAGAACATACAGAGCAGGGAAGCTGCTCTGTACCGGGTCAAGGAATATCTGGATTCTGAACATGTTAGGTATATTGATAAAGTACAGGGTTATCTGAAGAAACTCACCTCACGGGAGGACTTAATACTTGATGAGCTGGTGGAATTGCTCATTCTACTGATTGGCAGATCGGTTCGTGAGATGGAAAGAAAGGTATATAAGGACGCGGATGTCAAGGAAGCAGTGATAGATGCCCCAGATTATCAGGATTTAGTAGTGGAACCTGACCTCCTGAGCTTCATCGAAAAACTGGAAACGTATATCAGGGAGATTGAACCTTATCTTGATTACGCTGCCTTAATCCCGCAGGTAGAGTTCAGCATGGATATCCTGGCTAACTCGGACATAGATTCTCTGGACCTGGTGCTGGGACTAAAAGAGTTCGTGCCTTTTGATAAATTGAGGCGGTTATCATCGCTTTTCGAAGGGAACGGCTCTTCACAGTGTATTGAACCTTTCATTACTGATGGAGCTGTCGCGCTTTCACTATGGTCGGATAGACCCGAGCGGTGTCTAAAGAGCCTCAAACAGTGCCCGGAATTTTTTACCTTATTACCTGAGGAGACACCTAGACCTTTCTCGTTGCTGGCCGGGAGGAAACAAAAACAAATCTGGTTTGCGCTACCCCTCGACTTCTTCCAGAAAACCGTCGCCCGAAGAGTTGCTAAAATTGAAGATGTCATCTCAGACCCGCAAATCTACAGAATGAAAGACTTGGATTTACTTAGATTCTTCTGGGCAGCGTCTCGTACCAAGTTGCTGGCTGCTTCACTTGATAATGAAGAGGTTCGAGTTCCTGTCACGAGCAGGCAGATTCTCGAAGCGTTGATGGAGTTCTCTCCCAAAGATGAGCCGTGGCTGAGCGATTTACATGTGGAGTACACCAGGGGGTTGCTCGGGAAGGAGTCTGAGTTGTATCGCTACGTCTCAAAATCGATAGAATTCCTAAAAGGCATGTGATTTCTTGTCAGGGGCTTCAAGCGTGACGAAGGATAGTCTGTCTATTTCGGTAGTGATTGTAACTTTAGACAGGGCTGAAAGTGTAAGGGATGTTCTCGATTGTCTGGTCAGACAAACGAGGCAGCCGGATGAGGTTATCGTGGTTGATAACGGCTCTAAGGATAACACGAAAGAGGTGGTTTCGAGCTTCGATGGGAGGCTGAATATCAAGTATGTTTACGAAGAGGCTAGGGGTATACCTTTTGCTAGGAATGCCGGGGTGAGAAATGCCACCGGCGATATCATTGCTTTCATTGACGATGATTGTATTGCCGATGAGAATTGGTTGAAGTATATCGAAATTCCTTTCATCAGGGACCCGAACGTTGGGGTTGTAGGTGGCGACCTATCCTATTTAGAAAAAGGCGAAAGCATTTTGGAAAAGTTTCACAAGAGGTATATGCGCTAGCTGTTTCTTCAGCATATCGTTATTTCTTCTGTTAATCATAAGATAGCGGGAGGATACAAACAGCCACAGATGATAATTCAGATATTATCTAACTTCTGTGACGAAGGATACCTCGAAAAAGAGAGGTATAACTTCACCTCGCCCTTTTTCGCTGGAGCCAATGTGGCCTTTCGCAGGGGGGTTTTTGAACAGCTCGGTCTCTATGATGAGAGATGTGCCACCGGGGAGGATCACGACATATGCCTTCGCGCTGCAGGCGCTGGGTGGGACTTATACTTCCAGCCCAAGGCTCTGGTCAGGCACAACAACAAGGGTAAACTGCGGCGTTTTATCAGGCGGTGGTTCTACTACGGCTTCAAACATCCTTACGTGTATAAAAAACACACCCCGAAAGCATTGCAGGTTTATCTAGTGAATAGAGGAGCCGGGCAAGGGTATTTATATAGCTGTGTTCTGAACATTAAAAAATCCCCGCTGCATTTAGTAATATTTATTACTCCTTTTCTTACCATGCATATTTTTTTAATCCTTACTATCGTAACTGCACTTCTCGGCTTAAACATTACTACATGGATGTTTGGTTCCGTCACCGTGCTCGCTGGACTCGCTTATCTAAAATCGGATGTGGATTTAAAACATCCGTTGCAGAGCATTGTCTTTGCCGGGTTGAGATACACGGCAAATATGGCACTGCTGGTGGGTGGTTTATTAGGTTCCTTAAGATTGGGAATGCTGTATATAAGCGGAACGCTCGATTACAAGGGCTGATAGACAGCTGTAGAGTATGAGTGGAGGAGTCGATATGCAAGGAGCGGAACAGGGGCAACAGTATTACGATGCAAAGGCTTACTGGGAAGAGAGAGCCAGGAAATACGGCTCATTATGCGATGGGTGGAAGGCTATCATTCTTTCAGGTGGAGAGAACTACTACTACGAGTATGTTGATATTGTTGACAAGAAGGCTACGTATAGTTTTATACAGGTATATAAGGGAATGAAAGTGCTGGATGTCGGGTGTGGTGTAGGTAGGTGGTGCGTCGAGTTTGCCAGGAGGGGCGCTGAGGTTACAGGAGTCGATATCAGCGGGGAGATGATAAGGTTGGCAAGCGATAATATGAGAAAAGAGGGACTAGATGGGCGCCTTATGGTCATGAGTGTCGATGAAATGGATTTCCCCGACAATAGCTTCGACCTCGTTCACTGTGCTGGGGTTCTGATGCATGTAACTGACCCGGACAAGTTTCGAAAAAGCTGTTTAAATATTATCAGGGTGGTAAGACCAGGTGGGCAGATATTGCTGCAAGAATTGGCTCCTAGGAAACGGTGGAAAACTGAGCTTGATGGCCACATGGTTGGCAGAACATTTAAAGAGTATAGGGACATGTTTGAAAGCGAGGGGGCATTTCTGGTGAAGGATGCAGGAGTACATCTGTGGGCGCGACTCGATCAAGCATATGAAGCAATT
>DUEY01000017.1 GCA_011174795.1 Dehalococcoidia bacterium | reverse complement strand
GTACGCGCGCTGCAAAATGGCCTCTTCCGCCTGATAGAGCTGTTTGACACCTATATAGTCGATGGCACCGTCAACGGCGTGGCTAAGGTCACCGTGGTATCGGGTAGTATCGTTCGCAGAGTGCAGACAGGTCAACTTCAATCATATGGCCTGGCGATTGTGCTCGGCATACTGATTATCATGCTCGTTTGGTACGCTTATAAATAAGAAATCGCTTTAGGAGATTGAAGGTTTGGACATAGAGTCTATCCATCCTCTCACAGTAATACTGTTCCTGCCGGCGGCGGGGGCAGTTGTGATTGCTCTGCTTATTAAAGAGGCGAAAGCGGTAAGAATAACAGCAGCCCTGTTCACCTTTATCGCCTTTGCCCTCTCTGTAGCTTTGTTTGTTGCCTTCGACCGTGATGGCGGTCTGCAGTTTGTGGAAGGTCCCGCTCGGTGGATTGAGTCACTCGGAGCTCAATACTACCTCGGTGTCGACGGGCTGGGGCTCTCTATGGTGATACTGACCACTTTCCTGGGGCTTGTCTCCGTATTCGTATCATGGAAAATCAACATCAGGGTGAGAGAATACTACATCTGGCTTCTGCTCCTGGAAACGGGGATTCTAGGAGTTTTCTGCTCTCTGGACCTCCTGCTCTTCTTCCTCTTCTGGGAAGTAGAGCTTATCCCCATGTATATGTTGATTTCTATCTGGGGAACCCCACCGCCTCTGGGAAGAAAAGAATATTCAGCGACTAAGTTCGTTATATATACCCTCTTCGGCAGCGCCTTCATGCTGGCAGGGATACTCTGCCTCTATTTCTCCACTCCAGAGCCTCACACCTTCAGCATGGTGGCTATTGCCAGCGGCGGTGTTGAATGGCTGACGCCCGTCATACCTCTGGCATCGATATTCTTCCTGATATTCATAGCTTTCGCCATAAAGCTGCCCGTGTTTCCGCTGCATACCTGGTTGCCCGATGCTCATACCGACGCCCCAACGGCAGTCAGCGTGATACTGGCCGGCGTGCTGCTCAAGATGGGCGCATACGGTATGGTTCGTCTCATAGCGGGTTTCGGGGATGGCGGACTTGTTCCAGGAGTTGCTGAGGACTATGCAACGATAATCGCTGCCTTTGCTGTCGTGAGCGTGCTCTACGGCGCAGCGGCAACTATGAGACAGACCGACCTGAAGAAGCTTATCGCATACAGTTCGGTAAGCCACATGGGTTTCGTTCTACTGGGGATCTTCGCTTTTACCCAGCTCAGCCTCACGGGGGCCACGCTCCAGATGTTCAGCCACGGTCTCATAACGGGGCTGCTGTTTGCCATGGTGGGGCTGGTTTATGATAAGACGCACCAGCGCCAGATTCCCGTGCTCGGCGGACTGGCCAGGCAAATGCCGGTTATAGCTGTAGTGTTCAGTATCGCAGGGCTGGCAGCGCTGGGGCTGCCTACTACTATTGGCTTCGCTGCCGAGTTCACTGTGTTCCTGGGGAGTTTCACCAGTGACGCCTATTACTGGGTCCAGGCAATGGTGGTTCTGGCAGTGCTGGGTATCGTGGTGGGGGCAGGGTATATTCTATGGATGCTGGAAAGAGTCTTTTATAGAGAGCCTAAGGAGAAGTATGACGGCGTGGGGGATGCCGACAATATGGAGAAGGCGTACATCTTCGCCTTCGTGATATTAATCATGCTCTTCGGCGTTTACCCCAGGCTGCTTCTCGATGTTATTAGCCCTGTATTCAGTAGCTGGGGTTAGTAAAGTGGCAGCGGAAGGGATAATGGTAGCGGTAGGCGCGGTGATAAAGGATGAAAATGAGAGGGTGTTACTGGTGAAGCACCGCCCGGAGAGAGGGGGATTCTGGCAGGGCAAATGGATATGCCCCGGTGGTAAGCTAATGCTGGGAGAGAGAATAGAAGAAGGGATTAAGCGGGAAGTGAAGGAGGAGACCAACCTGGAGATAAATCTGACTGCTCCTCTGACCACCTTCGACAGAATCGTGGAGTCCGAAGGCGGAACAGAGTTGCATGTTATCTATATTAACTATCTGGCTGAGAAAGCTGAAGGAGAACTCAGACCGAACAGCGATGTCGGGGAAGCACGCTGGGCTTCACGCAAGGACATCCTCGATATCTGGGAGGAACTGCATGAGGATACCCGGAAGCTGTTTCGAATAGCTGAAATAGTGCAGGTGGGAGAATAAAATTGGACTTTTGGCTGTTATCGCCTGAACTGAGCATCTGCGGTATCGCCCTGCTGGTGATTCTGCTCGATCTCGTGATAGAGCAGAAGAAGTTACTGGCAGCGATTAGCGTGGCGGGCTTGATAATCCCCATTGCCTTTACTATTGCCTTGTGGGGCGAGACGGAGACGTCGTTCAGCGGAATGCTGGTGGTGGATGATTTCAGCCTGTTCTTTAAATTCCTCATATACGGAATCGCCGCGCTGGTTATCCTCTCCTCTGTTGACTATATAAGCAAGTTCGCGCGTTTTCAGGGCGAATACTACGCCCTGGTGCTTCTGTCCGCCGGCGGCTTGGCGCTTATGGCGACCACCGGGGAGCTCATATCGATATACATATCGCTGGAACTCGCAAGTATCTCCCTGTATGCGCTGGTAGCTTTTCTTAAGGACTCCAAGTCAAGTGAAGCTGGGCTCAAGTATATGATTCTGGGTGCGATAAGCTCAGCTGTTTTACTGCTCGGCATGGCTTTTATCTTCGGGATGACGGGAACCACACATCTCGATGAGATTTTAACGAGGGTTTCCGAACTGGTCGCGGGCGGGCAACTCTGGGATACGCCGGCGCTGCTCCTCGGTATCGTGTTAATGGTTGCTGGATTCGGATTTAAGATCGCCTCCGTGCCATTCCAGATGTGGGTTCCCGACGTCTATGAAGGCGCACCCACGCCGATAACAGCCTATCTCTCCGTGGCAAGCAAAGCCGCTGGCTTTGCCGTCATTCTCAGGGTTTTCCACGCTGCCTTCGGAGACCCGCTGATTAGCGGAGACTGGGCGATGATATTCGCTGTGCTCGGTGCCATATCTATGACCCTCGGCAACGTGGTCGCTATTGCCCAGACCAATATCAAGCGAATGCTGGGATACTCGAGCATCGCCCATGCCGGCTATATCATGGTAGGTCTCGCCGCTATCAGCACCCTGGGCAAGAGCGGAGTGCTCTTTTTCCTCGCTGGCTACGCCCTGGCCAATCTAGGCGCATTTATTGCCATTATCGTTGTTTCCAGTAAGATTGGCAGTGACCAAATCAGCGACTACTCCGGCATGGTTCGGAGGTCGCCCGTGCTCGCTTTGATACTCGCCTTTTGCCTCATCTCGCTCATAGGAATCCCACCCACAGTGGGATTCATGGCCAAGTTCTATATCTTCAATGCCGCAATTCAACAGGATCTCCTGTGGCTGGTAATCATCGCTGTGCTCAACTCCGTAATCTCTGCTTATTACTATCTGAGAGTAGTCAAGGTGATGTACCTCGGCGAGCCTGCATCCGAGGAGGCTGTTCCTTCCTCTATACCGCTGCGTATCACCCTTGCCATCACCTCACTGGGCGTCCTGGTGCTCGGCGTTTACCCGTGGCTGGTGCTTAAACTGGCTGAGACTGCGGCCGCCATAGCTCCATAATAAACCCTGGCTTTCCTCTCGTTTCTCGGTAAACACAGGCTTGACCCCATCATTCCACAAGCGCTATCATTTTCCCCGGGATGATGATATGCCAGACTACCGGCTGAGCATCCATATAGAAGATCCTTTCATCGGCCTTGTCGACGAGCAGTGGCTGAAGCACGTTGTAGAGACTACCCTCGTTATTGCCGGCGTGAGGTCACCCGTTGCCATCAGCCTGGTTATCGCGGGTGACGAGACTGTCCGCAATCTTAACCGAACCTATCGAGGAGTTGACAGCACCACCGATGTGCTTGCCTTCGCCCTTTCTGGGCAGGTCGGTGATGAGTACGGGCATTTTATTGTACCTCCTGATGAACCGGCACAACTCGGCGAGGTCATTATCTCCTATAGGCAGGCTGAGAAACAGGCGGGGGAACAGCGTCACTCCCTGAATCGCGAGCTTGCGCTCCTGGTTGCTCACGGTGTGTTGCATCTCATGGGATATGACCACGAAGAACCCGAGGGTGAACAGAGCATGAAGGCTATGGAGTCCAGAGTCTTAGACGCAATCGAAAAAGAGTAAACATCTAAAGTAAGTGCGTTTCCCCATTTTTCATTGAACAAGCAGACGCCTTAAGATATAATAGCAAGCGAAACCATCACCGTATAATTCACTTCCATACTATATTGGGATGTAGATGTCCTCACAGGTCTTCTATCGAAAGTGGCGGCCACAAACGCTGGCCGAGGTAGTGGGGCAGGAGCAGGTCACACGCACTCTGGCCAACGCTATTAAAACAGGTCGGATAGCACATGCCTATCTCTTCTGTGGGCCCCGGGGCACGGGTAAGACCAGCACGGGCAGGATCTTGGCTAAGGCGATAAATTGCCTCAGCGAAGCTGAAGAGAAGCCGTGCAATGCATGCAATATATGCCAGGCAATGAATGAGGGGCGAGCGCTGGACCTGATTGAGATAGATGGTGCCTCGAACCGGGGTATCGACGAGATACGAGACCTCCGCGAGAAGATAAATTTCGCTCCCAATGCAGCCAGATACAAGGTCTACATTATAGATGAAGTGCACATGCTCACTGAGGCTGCGTTCAACGCTCTGCTCAAGACGCTGGAGGAGCCTCCGCCCCACGCTATTTTTGTACTGGCGACCACCGAGGCGCACAAGGTGCCACTGACTATCATGTCCAGATGTCAAAGGTTTGACTTTCGCCGTCTCACTCAGAAAGACGTGGTGAACAAGCTCCAGGAGATCTGTGAACAGGAGGGCATTCATACAGAGACGCAGGCCCTGGCGCTTATAGCTAAGGCAACTACCGGCAGCCTCCGGGACGCGGAGAATCTGCTGGAGCAGCTTATGCTCAACTATGGGCCTGATTTCGGCCCGGACCAGGTTAATGAGAAGCTGGGACTGAGCAGCGACCAGCGTATCAGCCAGTTAGCGGAGCATATCCTGAATAAAGACGTCGCCGCCGGACTGGAAACGATAAACAGCGTCGCAGCCGATGGTATCGATCTCCGCCAGTTCAATCAGGGATTGGTGGAGTATCTGCGGGGGCTGCTCATCGTTAAGGCCGGCGCGGCCGATACCGCTGATTTTCCCCGCGAAGTGGTGTCTGAGATGAAAAGACTTGTAGCTGATGCGCCTATGATCGACCTATCGAAGATGGTTAAACTCTTCGCTCAGATTGACTTCCGCACCGACCCGCAGTCGACGATTTCCCTTGAGCTTGCGCTGGTTGATTGCGTACTGTCCGCTGGAGAGAAATCGGAAAGGGTTGTCCCAAAGGGTGGGGCTGGTGTCACGCCGACAGTTGGCATAAAACAGGCAGCAGTGGAAACGACAGCTTCAGCGCGAAAAACAGCTGAGGTTGAGGTATCCGCAACGGAACAGGCGGATGTGCCCTCTGTGGTTGAGGATGAAGTGCCTGTGCAGAAAGAAGGGGAAGAGGCTCCTGTGGCAGGGGATGCTGAGGGTGAGGTTACTGCGCAGGATGAGGTGCCTGCGATAGAGGCCGCTGATGTCGGCATGAGAGAAACCACCCACAGCATTGAGCAGATACGCCAGCGCTGGAATGAGTTCATCAATTCCTGCCGGGGGGTAGGCTCAAGCGGAAACCTGGATGCCCTCCTCAGGAGATCCTGCGAGGCTGTAGAACTCGAGGGCGATACTATTGTCCTTGGTTTCTACGCTGATTTCCACAAAAGCAAAGTTGAGAACCCAAAATACCGCCACCTTGTGGAGAAGCAGCTGCAGGAGGTATTCGGGGTGCCGTACCACGTGCGTTGTATTCTCATTCCGAAGCAAAAGGACAATAAACCGAAGCAGTCTGGAAAGAATCCGGTGGTGGAGGCAGCCGAGAAGATGGGTGCCAGAGTTATCGAAGAGGAGTAGGGAAGATGCTGAACAGGAAGCTTATACGCCAGGCGCAGCAAATGCAGGCGAAAATGGCAAAGATACAGGAGGAACTGGAAAAGACCACGGTTGAGGCTAGCTCCGGTGGAGGCGCGGTTACCGTCGTTGTCAACGGCCATCAGAAGCTTTGCTCCATAAAGATCTCGCCAGAGGCAGTTGATCCTGATGACGTGGGAATGCTCGAGGATCTGGTTATAGCTGCAATCAATGAAGGTATGGAGAAAGCGCAGAAGCTTGCCGCCGACCAGCTCGGAGCCATTACTGGGGGTCTTAATCTACCGGGCTTATTGTAAGGTTTTTCAAAACCACGAAAAACACTGTGTTCTCGTTACGTTAGAGGCTTTGAGAAAGGTTTCCAGATTTGAGAATAGAGCGTATACCCGCTGTCGAACCGGTATCCCGCCTAATCGAGGAGTTCGGCAAACTGCCTGGCATCGGGCCGAAGAGTGCGGCACGTCTCGCTTACTACCTGCTGCGAATGCCCGAAGCGGAAGCGAAAGCCCTGGCCGAGGCAATCATCGCTGTCAAAGATAAAACCGTCCTCTGCTCCTCATGCCAGAACATCACGGATGCCGACCCCTGCGCCATTTGTTCCAGCGATGAACGAGACCACAGCATTATCTGTGTTGTTAAAGAGCCTCTGGACATCCTGGCACTGGAACGTACCGGGATATACAAAGGGCTGTACCACGTGCTCCACGGAGTGCTCTCTCCCATGGATGGCATCGGCCCGGACGACCTGAAGATAAAGGAACTTCTCGGGCGTATGAACACAGGCGCGGTGAAAGAGGTTATTTTGGCCACCAACCCCAATCTCGAGGGAGAGGCGACGGCCATGTACATCCAGAAACTGCTAACGCCCTTGGGTGTTCAGGTCACAAGGCTTGCCCGCGGACTGCCTGTGGGCGGTGACCTGGAATATGCCGATGAAGTCACTCTTACCCATGCTCTGGAGAGCCGCCGGGAGATGTGAGAAGGGTAATATCGGATGCAATTTATTAAGAACACGAAGTCAATTTGCCCCGAGGATCTGAGAGTATTAGATGCCGAGCTATGGGAAATCGATGGTCAGGTTGTAATGAGGAAAAGCTGCCCCGAGCACGGGAGCTTTGAGGATGTCTACTGGAGTGATTACGCTGAGTATGTAAGGGCCGAGAGGTTCAGAGACCACGGCACCGGATTACATCAGCCCAGGGAATCCAAGCTTGGCTGCCCCCTCGACTGTGGCCTGTGTCGCAATCACCAGACACATACAACCCTCATGATTATGGAGATAACCAGTAGATGCAACCTGCGTTGCCCGATGTGTTTCGCCCGCGCTGGGGAGAGCGATACATCTACAGACTTGAGTATCGAACAGATACGAGCGATTCTGCAGTACACGCAGAAAAACAACTATCCCCTCAGGGTCAGGGGGGTAGGCAACAGCGGCGGCGAACCTACACTCAGGGATGACCTGCCCCAGATAATACAAATTGAGAGAGAACTCGGTTTCGACTATATCCTTATCATGACCAACGGGCTCAGGCTTGCGGAGGATATCGATTACTTTAAGAAGATACGCGATGTCAATGTATGGCTCTACCTTCAGTTCGACGGCGTTACCTCCGAGCCCTATTTGCAAACGAGAGGTCGCAACCTGTGGCCGATGAAGCAGAAGGTCATTGAAAACGCGAGAAAGATAGGCTATGACAAGATTGCTTTCATACCCACTCTGGCGAAGGGTATCAATGATCATCAGGTCGGCGATATCATAAGGTATGCTGCGGACAATCCGGATGTGGTCAAGTTCGTTGTCTTCCAACCGGTCAGCTTCTCGGGGAGGATAGACTGCACGAGGTTGAAGGAAATGCGGATAACTAACTCGGATGTCGCGAGACTGGCCGAGGAGCAAACCGGTGGTGAAATCAAGAGGAGCGATTTTTTCACATTACCGATGAACCAGACGCTGGCCAGAATGCTGACTAAGGGCGGGCAAAACCATGATTTCTGCGTTCATCCCCACTGCGGGCTGATAGCTATCGTCGAGCGGTCTAAGGGAAAGCTTGACCCTGTATCCCGCTACATAGATAACGAGAGATTCTACGCTAAAATGAGGAGGGTATTCGAACTCAATAAGTCGAGGCCTGCGATAATGTGGGCACTAGCTGTTGGCCTGATAAGGTATGTCAGCCCCAGGCTGTGGCTCAAGCTCCTGCCCATTCTATTCATGACCAGGGGAAGGAAATCCATCAGGGCTGTGCTTACAGAGCGGGTCCCGAGGCAGTGGCTCACCATAGGTATCATGCATTTTATGGACCCCTACAACTTCGACCTTGACAGGGTCCAGAATTGCGCACTTCACTTCGGCGTTATCGGCAAGGATTCCAAGCCCCGACTGATCCCCTTCTGCTCCATGAACAGCATCCATAGGTTAGCCCTGTCCGACGGACAGGGAGAACTGGCGGAAGAAAACCTGGATATTATAGCGAAAGCCCCTGAACAGGTGACGTAACCCTCTTAACTGCGATGGCAAAGCCACGTGTTTATAAGACCGAGGCGATTGTTCTCAAGCGGAACGACCTGGGCGAAGCGGACAGCATCATCACCCTCTATACGCCGAACTTGGGCAAGATCCGGGCAGTTGCGAGGGGAGTACGCAGGCCCAAGAGCAAGCTCGGCGGTCACCTCGACCTCCTGACACAGAGCGCTCTGCTCCTGGCCCACGGCCAGACCCTGGACGTCATTACCCAGAGCCAGACAATAGAGAGCTTTCTTCCTCTGAAAAGCGACCTCAGAAATATTAGCTGTGCCCTTTACATGGCGGAACTGGTAAACCAGTTTACCGTGGAAGGGGCTGAGCATTATCCCGTTTACAGGCTGCTGTTAGATGACCTGCTCTGGCTTTGCGAGGCGCGCGACAGCGATACCGTACTCAGGCACTTCGAACTTCATCTTCTCAGCCATCTCGGCTACCAACCCGAGCTCTATCAGTGCCTGAATTGTAAATCGCCGCTCGCTCCGGAGAGAAACCTGTTCAGTGCCAGTGGCGGAGGGGTCCTCTGTTCTAAATGCGCTGGGAGTGAGCCCGCGACTCGACCTATCTCGGTCGACGCACTCAAGGTAATGCGGTTCCTGCTCAGCAATTCGCCTGCATCGGCAAGCCGGCTGCGCCTGGGTAGAGCCATATCCAGAGAGGTGGAGCAACTGCTCAGGTGGTATATCCGCTATATTCTGGAGCGCGAGGTGAAATCACTGGAGTTCCTCGACCATCTACGGTAGAGGCGTAACTGTATGGTAATGACTACTCCTGGCGTTCGACGACGTAGTTAGCTATCTCCACGAGAGACTGCCGGTAAGGGCTTTCGGGGAATATCTCAAGGGCAGTACATGCCTCAGCCGTGAAGTCCCGGGCGATGCGGTAGCATTCGGGGACGACCTCGGAGCCGCGTATCATCTTGATGGCCAGCTTGAGATTACGCTCCTTTTGCCTGTTTTCGAATATAGCCTCAATCGGGTTATCATGAGGGCGCTGTTCCCTGAGCAGTATCGCTGGCAGGGTCAAGTTTCCCTGGCGCAGGTCGCTTGCCACCGGTTTGCCCAGTTCTTCCTCATCGGCGGTGAAATCCAGGATGTCATCGACGACCTGAAAAGCCATTCCCAGTTTATAGCCATAGCTCCTCAGCGCCTGTATGGTCTCCTCCGAAGCCGCGGTGACTATCGCCCCTGATTCTGTAGCCATGGCAAACAGGGAGGCAGTCTTATTTCCGATATTCCTGAAATAGCTCTGGCGTGTCTGGTTCTGGTCATAGCTGCTGAAGTTACCCTGCAGTTCGCCCATACATAAAGCCATGAGAGTTTGAGCGAAGAGCCTGTCTGCTCTGATATTGCTGGCCCGGGAGACCAGTTCCGCTGCCTGGGAGAAGAGGTAATCTCCGGCAAGGGTGGCTATACCCCAGCCCCAGATACTGGCAACCGTTGGCTTGCCACGGCGTCTCGGTGAAAGGTCGATAGTATCATCGTGCACCAGGGTGGCGGTATGCAGCAACTCGACACCGGTTGCTACAGGGACAAGTATATCGAGGTCGGGGTCGTTCTGGAGCTTGCCTGCGAGCAGTGTCAGCGCGGGGCGAACGCGCTTGCCCCCGCTGTTCACGATATACCCCAGTAGCTCCGCCAGGTCAGGGTATTCAACATCGGCTATAGCCCTGATGCTCTTCTCTACGAGACTGAGTTCCCTTTCGACAGGTGCGAATAGCGACTTTCTGGAATGACCCATCCTCTATTTCCTGCCAACCTAGCCAGCTTTACGCATCCGCTGGCGCAGACTATCGATAAGACTGTAGAGCACCGGGATGACAACGAGGGTCAACAGGGTCGAACTGAATAACCCACCGATAACCACAACAGCCAGCTCAGCGGCCATAAGGGTGCCCTCGGTAGCTCCTACTGCCAGCGGTATCATTGCGATCATCGTAGTCAGCGCCGTCATCAGGATCGGGCGCAGACGCGTCTTCCCTCCCTCGACGAGGGCATCGTAGGTGCCCATGCCTCCCGTACGAAGCTGCTCCACCAGAGCGATGAGAACAATGGCATTGGTGAGAACGATTCCCACCAGCATCAATACGCCCATCATCGCCGACATGCCTATAGTAAAGCCCGCGAGAAGCAGCGCCAGCAGAGCACCGATAGATGCCAGCGGCAGACTGACCATTATTATAACGGGGTTGAGTATCGACTTCATCGAGACCACCAATATCAGGTAGGCAATCGCTATAGCGGCGATTATGGCGATACCCATACCAGAGAAGCTCTCCTGCATCTGCTCAGCAACACCACCTGATACTATCTCCACTCCACCCATGCCGGGCATTGCCAGAACATCATCAATCTCGTCCTCAATCTCCCGATTAACCGCACCGACATTTTTCTCTGTTATGGTGCCGGTAATTTGGGCCGAGAGCTTGAGGTCAATATGGCTTATATGGGTTGGGCCCTCGACAAGTGCTACCTCGGCAACATCACCCAGAGCTACGGCCTGGGGGTAGCCAACCTTTAACGATTCCGCTAATGCCTCGGGGTCATCCGCTCCGTATAGTGCAGCGGCAACTCCTCTCACGAAGACCCCGTAATCATCTCTGTCAACAGCGACCGATACAGCGGGTATATCGCCACCCAGCTTTAGCAGATACAAGTCCTGATTGAACTGCTGCAGTTGCTCCTCTGTCAGTCCCAGGGCCTCCATCTTGGCCGGGTCCAGCTGGATGTCAAGCTTGGGTATGACCATGGTAAGCTGGCTCTCCAGATTGGTTATCCCATCCAGGGTTTGAATACGCTTGAACAGCTCACCTGTAGCGAGAGCAAGCTCCTCATAGCTTTCACCCATTATCTGGACGTCTACTCCTGTAAATCCCATTTGAGTAGTCATCGCCGACTCACCGGTCTCGACGGTGATGTAGTCACCCCCCAGTTGTTCCTCCAGCAATGTGCAGGCATCATCCAGAGCGTCACGTTCCTTCTCTAGGTCAGCTCCCTGGTCGAGAAAAACATCGATCTCAGCGGTATTGTCACCGCCTCCCATAGCGGCGCTCAGGGCACCATACATGGAGGTCGAGGTGCCCACCATGCTAAGGCAGCTTTCAATCTCATCCCTGCTATCGTCAACAAGAGCCTCTATCTGTGCCGCTACCTCGGAGGTAGTTCCGATATCTGTCCCCGGCGGCATCTCCACAAGCACAATCAGCATCTTCTCGCTCATAGTGGGCATAAACGATGTGCCGATAACAGGCACCAGCCCCAGACTGCCGACGAAGAGTACGAGGGCGATTACCACGGTAATAGCGCGGTGGGCTAAGCACCATTTAAGTGCTGGCGTATAGAGTCTCTGGTACCAGGTCTCACCGGCTTCAACCCTGGCCTCCTCCTCCTCTTCCCATTTGCTTCTACCAACGAACCATCCGGAGAAAGCAGGCACCACCATAAGCGCTACCGCGAGCGATGCGATGAGGGCAAAGGTTATCGTCAGGGCGAAGGGGATGAACAGCTCTCCGACTATGCCGCCGACAAAGGCCAGGGGCAGGAATATAGCCACCGTAGCCAGGGTGGAAGCGGTTATCGGCCCTGCTATCTCTTTGGAGCCGTTGACAGCGGCGTCTCGGAAACCCTCACCGTGTTTCAGGCGCCGGTATATGACCTCAGCGATTACGATGCTGTTGTCGATCAGCCTGCCCACGGCGATGGCCATGGCGCTCAGCGTAAGCAGATTAACCGTTATGCCGGCGAAGTGCATAATCAGGAAACCGATGAGGATGCTGAACGGTATAGACAGCGCGGTTACGAGCGATGCACGAAAAGCCATGAGGAAGAGAAAGACGATAATTATTGCCAGGATACCGCCGATAAGCGCCATCTGGGTCAGTTCCCAGATGCTGTCCTCGATGAACTGTGACTGGTCGAATACCGAGATAAGCTCTAAACCTTCTCCGTATTCTTCCTGTAACGCGTCCTCGATTTCCTTAACCTTCTCCACAACGGCGTTGGCCACATCGACGGTATTAGCGTCTTCTTCCTTCATTACAACTATGCCGACACTGGGCTGGCCGTTAGTCCGCGTAATCACCGTCCTCGGCGCCTGTCCCAGGGCAACGTCAGCGATATCCCCGAGCACAACAGAATCAACGCCCAGGGCTACATTCTCGACGCCGCTCAGCGATTCATACGCAGGTTCTAGAGAAAGAAGCCCCGCTATCTGCGACATCGAGATGCCGTACTCACTCAAATCCATAGGGTCGGGAGATATTAATACCTGCTCTTTCTCGCTGCCCTCGGTCTCCACAGGCGTGAAAACGCCCTCTATGCTCTGGAGCAGCGTTGCGACCTGTGTATCGGCGATCTCTTTCAACTGGTCAGGGGGAAGGTCACCGCTCAGACTGAGGAATACAAGCGGCATCATGATATCCAGATTGAGCGGAATGACACGGGGATTCTCTTCCAGTTGGGGATTCATCAAGGGCACTGTTGCTAAGGCATCAGGCAGGTCCAGCTCACTGACTCTTTGTTCTATAACGCTGCTTATCTCCTCCATATCGGTGCCGAACTCGAACTGGGCAAAGACAACCGATATCTCATCCGATGTTACCGAAAATAGCTGCTCTAAGTTTCCCCCTTCTCCAACGTCCCAGACCACATTCTCAATAGGAGTAGTAACTTCATCCACAACCTCCTCAGGCGAGGCTTCGGGATAAATGGTTACTACTGTAGTTATAGGAAGCTCGATATCGGGTATCATCTCCATTTTCAGCTGGAGCGTAGCCCAGACCGATGCCCCAACCAGCATTGCTGCTAAGATAATAGTCACCGCACGATTGCGTAGTGACAGCCTTGTTAGATGCCACATTGAGTGTTTCCTCCTATACTATCGTATCACACTACTGGCGATACGCTCTGTTCCAGCCGTTTATCCTCTTCCTCGACTACCTTATCATCCAGTTTAGCGAACAGTGGCTCCGGCGGCGCCAGCCTCTGTCCAGACTGGGGTACGGATAAGGTCCAGCCGCCTTCTTCCACAGAACCTGCGAATCCGCACAGGCGGTGCAGCTTCTCTGAGCTGAAGGGCAGAAAAGGATAGAGTGCAGTCTTAAGGCAGCCGATGACTGCGAACACAGTCGAGATGGCTGTGGCTGCTGAATCCCTGTCTTCGTTGATAACCTTCCATGGCTCTTTGGCATCGAGATAGCGGTTCGCTTCATGGGCTAGCGCCATTGCCTCCCGCATCGCCTCGCGGAAGTGGCAGCTGTAGAGAAGTCCGTCAACGGCATTGAGGGTAGCCTCAGCCTTGCCCGAAAGGGCTTTTGACTCCGAATCTATATCGCCAGCAGACGGCATGCAGCCATCGAAATTGCGGAAGGCGAGCGTCAGCACTCGGTGCACCAGGTTGCCGTAGGTGGCCACCAGTTCGTCATTATTGCGGCGAACGAACTCACGCCATGAGAAATCAGCATCGTTTGTCTCGGGCATATTGATAGAGAGCATATAGCGCAGAGGGTCAGGCGAGTAGCGCTCGAGGTAGCCGGGCAGCCACACCGCCCAATTGCGGCTTGTAGATAGCTGCCTGCCCCGCAAGGTAAGGAACTCGTTAGCCGGGACATCGTAGGGCAGGTTAAGCCCTCCGTAACCTAGCAGCATCGCAGGCCAGATGAGGGTGTGGAAGACAATGTTATCCTTGCCGATAAAATAATAGCTCTTGACATCGCCCTCCCAGAAACGCCGCCAGCCATCGCTGTCTCCGGAGGACTGTGCCCACTCCTTAGAAGCTGAGAGATAGCCAATCACCGCCTCGAACCATACGTAAATGCGCTTCTCATCGAAACCCGGTACTGGTACCGGGATGCCCCAATCGATATCGCGGGTAATAGCCCTGTCCTTGAGCCCCTCCGCCAGGTAGCCAAGGGTGAAATTAAGTACATTCTGCCTCCAGTGGCTTTTCTCCTCAACCCATGATTTGAGCTGCTCGGCGAAAGCGGAGAGTCGGAGGAAGAAATGCTCGGAATCCCTGATCTCAGGTGCGCCCCCGCACATGCCGCAACGCAGGTCGAGGAGGTCTACGGGATTAAGCGGTTTGCCACACGCATCACACTGGTCCCCCCTTGCTCTGGGGTTGCTGCAATAAGGGCAGGTACCCTCCACGTAGCGGTCAGGGAGAAAGCGGCGGCAATCTGGGCAGTAGGGCAAGGGCATCTTGTCCTGGTATATGTAGCCCTTATCCCGCAGCGTCAGGAAAAAATCGTGTGCAACCTGAGCATGGTTCTGAGTCCCTGTGGTGGTAAAGAGGTCGAAGGAAATACCAAGCTTCTCCCAGGCATCGAGGAATCCCCGGTGATAGTGTGCTACAACCTCCCCAGGCGATTTACCCTCTTTAGATGCGCGAAGCGTTACCGGAGTACCATGCTGGTCTGACCCGCTGACCATCAACACATCATTCCCCTTGGTGCGATGATAGCGGGCAAAAATGTCAGCAGGTAAATATGCCCCTGCAATTTGCCCCAAATGCAGTGGCCCGTTGGCGTAGGGCCACGCAACCCCGATGAAAATACGTTCAGGCATCAGTTTATGCTTGATTATTCTAACATAAGGAGGTTAAAAAGGACAGAATCAGGACAGTTCCATACCGTTCGGTCATGGTTGGTATGATTCTTGAAGTATTGTGTTCTAAAACCGTTCGTGGTGAGCTTGTCGAACCATGAACGCCCTTCGACAGGCTCAGGGCGAACGGAAAATAATTGCCCAAACTCAACTATATATCAACTAAAACCGAACGGTACCGACAGTTCCAGCCAGGTTTTATAGAGCACTTTCTTCGGCAATTTCGTTACAGCGGCAAGTTGAGCCACAGCCTCCTTTGCTGGCATACCCTGGTTACGCATCTGGCGTAACTCCTCCCTAATGGACTCTGTTACCTCTCGCGTCCTGCCTTCTGGAATATGTCCCTCTATAACAAGAGTAAACTCTCCTCTCGGATTGGAGAAATGGACGATTGCCTGGCTGACCGTGCCTCTAAAAACCTCCTCATGTAGCTTGGTAAGCTCCCGGCAGACAGCCAGCCTTCGGTCACCCAGTACCTCCTTGATATCGCTCAGCACAGCCTGCAACCTGTGGGGTGCCTCCAGGGTTACTATAGTCCGCTGCTCTTTTTCAATCGATTCGAGCAGACGTCTTCTCTCGCCTTTCTTCCTAGGCAGGAAGCCCAGGTAGATAAACTGGTTGACAGGCAAACCGGAGACGGCAAGGGCAGTAGGCAGTACTGAGGGCCCTGGTATAGGCACGATAGTAATTCCGCGCTCAATCGCTGCCTGCACCAGTTCATAACCGGGGTCGCTGATTCCGGGCATGCCTGCGTCCGAGACCAAAGCGATGTCTCCATCTTCGAGGCGTTCGAGGAGGTAGGGCAGCTTAGACTTCTTGTTGTGCTCGTAGTAGCTGGTCAGCGGGGTTCTGATATTGTATGCTGCGAGTAAACGCCGTGTCCTGCGTGTATCCTCAGCGGCGATAAGCTTCACTTCTCCCAATATGCGAGTCGCTCGTTTCGATATATCTTCCAGGTTACCGATAGGGGTAGCCACCAGATAGAGTGTAGACATAGCAAAGGAATTATAGACCATAGCTGACGCTCCGTCCATCTGCTCGCTCACGTTATTGACTTCATACGCCCCTTTATTGTATGCTTTCCCCAATATTATTTATGGGATGAGTTAATGGAGTATTCCCAATACAAGAAATTAAGGCAAACATACGGCTTTGAAGAAATTGCTATCGTCCCTGGTGATATAACCATCAATCCCGACCAGACGGATGTCAGCCTCGTCATTGAGCGGCTTAACTTCCCTATCCCCATCCTGGCATCTGCTATGGACGGTGTGGTTGATGTGAGATTCGCTATTGCCATGAGCAAGCTGGGAGGCCTCGCGGTTCTTAATCTTGAGGGCTTGCAAACACGCTATGCTGACCCCGAAGGCGTTTTAGATGAGATTGCCAATGAACCACCTGAGAAGGTAACCCAGGTTCTCCAGCGGATTTATTCTGAACCAATAAAGGACAACCTGATCGGCGACCGAATTAAGGCAATCAAGGATGCGGGTGGGGTCTGTGCCGTCTCTCTCACCCCAGCCAATACCAAGAGAATGTCTCCGCTTGCCGCTGAGGCGGGAATGGATATTCTGGTAGTGCAGTCGACTGTCACCACTGCCCGCCATATGTCGAAGAGCTATAGAGGCCTCATCTTTTCCGAACTCGTAAAACAACTGCCGGTCCCTGTTATTGTGGGCAACTGTGTGAGCTACAGCGCATGTCGCAAGTTGATGGAAACCGGCATACACGGTGTTCTTGTCGGCGTGGGCCCGGGTGCCGCTTGCACCACCAGGGAGGTGATAGGTGTTGGAGTGCCCCAGGCGGCGGCAACTATGGACTGTGCTGCTGCACGCGATGATTATTTCAGGGCAAGCGGGCGGTACATTCCTATAGTTACCGACGGCGGCATACGAAATGGGGGCGACCTATGTAAGGCATTTGCCTGCGGCGCTGATGGTGTGATGCTGGGCTCGATATTCGCTCAAACTGAAGAGGCGCCGGGGCGGGGCAATCACTGGGGGATGGCCACCCCGCATGAGGCGCTGCCAAGGGGCACCCGGATAAGGGTGGCGGTTAACGGCTCGCTGGAGCAAACCCTCTTCGGCCCCACCTCGGTAACTAATGGAACTCAGAACCTTGTTGGAGCACTGCGCACCTCTATGGGTGTCTGCGGGGCACGAAACGTGAGGGAGATGCATCAAGCCGAGATTGTAATTGCTCCTTCTATAAAGACTGAGGGGAAGGGCTTCCAGTACACGCAGGGGCTGGCGAAATAGCTGGATATATCCCCAACCGACTTTCTTAATCCTTGTGTAGCCGCTCACGCTTGACTTGCCGACCACGCACTGATAGATTATTAAAGGCGTGTTTAACCATGCGTAGCAATTCTAGGGATAGGTTGTAAGCCTGTCCCTTTGTTTTGTCATAAATCATACCGGGGTTCTATTTTATGGACTACGCACGTGTCGAAATGATACCCGTCTTTCTCGCTGGACTTCTTGCGCTGGTTTTCGCCGGCTATCTGGCGCTTTACATTCTCCGTCAGGATAGAGGTTCGGATAAGGTCAGGGAGATAGCTTCAGCGATTCAGGAAGGCGCCAGCACTTTCCTGCACGACGAATTTCGGGCTCTAGCCATTGTCACCGTCGTCATGACTGCGATTTTCGCTGCAGCGTTGGAACCTAGGGGATGGGTTGGTCTGGCGTACCTCGTCGGGACACTAACCTCGGCACTGGCAGGGTACTTGGGCATGAGTATCGCCGTGAGGGCAAATTCGAGAACGGCTACCGCGGCGATATCGAGTTGGGCGCAGGCACTCAAGATAGCCTTCTCTGGGGGAGCGGTAATGGGGTTCTGTGTCGTCGGCCTGGGGCTGCTGGGCCTGGCTATTATTGTAATTTTGTTCGATGACAGTCATGTCTGGCTGGGATATGCTGTTGGCGCCTCGATAGTGGCCCTATTCCTCAGGGTCGGCGGTGGAATATTCACTAAGAGCGCTGATGTCGGTGCCGACCTGGTGGGGAAGGTGGAGGCGGGGATACCGGAGGATGACCCCAGAAATCCTGCGACGATAGCGGACAATGTGGGTGATAACGTAGGAGACATTGCCGGGATGGGCTCCGACCTTTTCGAATCCTACGTATCCGCAATAGCAGCATCCATGGTGCTGGGCATAGCTCCTGCCGTACTTGGAGCCGCTAAGGGGGCTTTTTTTCCGCTGCTTCTGGGTGCAGTGGGAGTGGTTGCCGCAGTAATTGGAACCTTCTTCGTCAGGCCTCCTGAGGCCAGAGGAAGCTTCGAAGAGCAGACAGCAAAGGCTCGCTCGACTATGAACCGGGGGGTGTACGCCAGTAACATATTGATGATTATAGGCGGTTTCCTGCTGGTATGGTTCTATCTGGGCTCCGATGAAATCGGAGTCTTCTATGCAGTGATAATCGGTTTAGTCTGTGGGTTCCTGATCGGGATATCGACAGAGTATTTCACCTCGGAGAGAGGCCCTGTTAAGGGTATAGCGCGAGTAAGCGAGATGGGCGCTGCCACTAATATTATCCAGGGGCTCTCCGTCGGCATGTTCAGCACCGTGGTGCCCATAATCCTCGTCGCCATCGCGACCTGGCTTGCTTACAAGGCTGCCGGACTTTTCGGTATAGCCATAGCTGCTGAGGGCATGTTAATCACACTGGGGATGCTACTGGCTATAGACTGCTACGGGCCGATAGCCGATAATGCCGCGGGAATCTCGGAAATGGGTGGACTGGGCAAAGAGGTCAGAGAACGTACTGAAGCCCTGGACTCGGTGGGCAACACCACAGCTGCCATAGGCAAGGGGTTTGCTATATCGTCGGCAGCGCTGGCGGCCTTAGCCTGGCTGGCTACCTTCTTCGCTGTGGCTGAGAAGGAGACAGGCGAATCGATAATCGTAAGCCTCACTGAGCCAGAAGTGATGGTTGGCTTGTTCATCGGCGCCATGCTACCTTTCCTTTTTTCCGCTCTGTCGATGCGGGCAGTGAGCTATGGTGCTTATGCAGTGTGCAAGGAGGTCAGGAGGCAATTCCATGAGATAACAGGTCTTATGGAAGGCACTGCTACAGCCGACTACTCCCATTGCGTTGACATAACTACCCGAAAGGCTCTGAAGGGCATGATAACTCCGGGAATACTGGTGATAATCGTGCCGCTCGCACTAGGTTTTGGCCTGGGGCTGGAGGCTCTGGCGGGGTTACTGGCAGGGGTGCTGGTAAGCGGCTTTGTTCTGGCGATACTGATGGCCAACGCCGGAGGGGCCTGGGATAACGCGAAGAAATATATAGAGGCCGGGCATTTAGGAGGCAAGGGCAGCCCTGCCCATAAAGCAGCTGTATCGGGTGATACCGTTGGCGACCCGTTTAAGGATACAGCCGGCCCGTCACTCAATATCCTGATTAAGGTTGTGGGCAAGGTCGCAGTTATCTTCGTGCCGTTATTTGTACTTGTAGTCTCTTAGCTTGTAATATGGGGCAATGAGTTTTTCGTTTTCTATCCGGATCGATAAGCATGAACCAAACGTTTTCTTGAGACATTTGGTTTGTGCTTATTTAAATATACGATAAGAAAGGAGGGTTAGATGTCCCAGATTCCGGGAATTTTCTGGGTGGTAGCAGTAGGATGCGGCGTAGGCCTTATTTTCTCTATTGGCCTGATAAGGTATATCCTGCGCAGTGATCCGGGCTCAGCGGAAATGCAGGATGTTAACGCCAGGATCACTGAGGGCGCCTGGGCTTTTATCAGGCGCCAGTACTCCACTATCGGTATAACAGCCTTGGTAGTAGGAGTGATAATCGGCGTTATACTCGGAATGCTGAGCAGCGAGGATGAACTGGAGAGGCTGGGGGTATCGGCATTCGGCCTGGGATGGAGGACCACGGTGGCATTTCTCGCCGGCTCCCTTTGTTCTTGTGTCTCCGGTATTGTCGGTATGTGGATTGCGGTGAAATCCAACGTTCGCTGTGCAGCAGCTTCTCACCGCGGCACAAACGAAGCCATCAAGGTAGCGATACGCGGCGGGGCAGTATCCGGTTTCCTCATCGTGATACTGAGCCTGCTGGGAGTAACGGCGATATTTTACATTTTTGGAGGAGCTAACAATCCTGATATCGCTCCTCACCTTATAGTCGGATTTGGCTTTGGTGCCAGCATGGTTGCCCTTTTCGCTCAGCTTGGCGGTGGTATCTATACAAAGGCTGCTGATATGGGTGCTGACCTCGCTGGTAAGGTCGAGGCGGGGATTCCCGAGGATGACCCCCGCAACGCAGCGGTAATCGCCGACCAGGTTGGTGATAACGTCGGTGACTGTGCCGGTCGTGGCGCTGATTTGTTTGAATCGACGGCAGCCGAGAACATCGGCGCTATGATAATAGGAGTGGCTCTTTATGCAGTCTCATTGGACAAGTTTGGCCCCGTCGCCGCTGTAGGCTGGGTACTCTTCCCACTCGTTATCCGTGGCTTTGGCATTCTCGCCAGCATGATCGGTACAGTGGCGATACGCAGTAGAGGTGAAGATGAGAATCCCATGAATGCCCTCAACCGCGGCTATTATGTGTCGCTGATTCTCTGTATCGCAGCGATGGCCTTCACCTGCTGGCAGATGTTCAACGACATGTGCTCCGGGTGGCAGTGGCTTATGCTGGCTGGTTTTGTTGGTATAGGGGCCAGCGTACTGATACTGTATATTACGCAGTACTACACTGAAGCGAGATTCGGCCCCACAAGAGGAATCGCAGAGGCCTGCCGCACGGGACCGGCAACTACATTCGTAACTGGTCTTTCGGTGGGCTTTGAGACAGTCATGGCGACGGCACTCGTCATCTGTGCTGCTATGGGGCTCTCCTACTGGCTGGGCACGACCTCCGGCCTGGAGGTAGATTGGTGGATGAGCGGCGCCTATGGCACAGCAATAGCTACCATGGGTATGCTGATGACCTGTCCATTTATACTGGCTGAGGATACCTTTGGCCCGATAACGGATAACGCCAATGGAATCAACGAGTTCACCGGTGCCGGTTCTGAGATACGAAGGGTTACCGACCATCTCGATGCTACCGGCAATACTACCAAAGCTCTTACCAAGGGATACGCCATGGTCTCGGCAGGACTGGCTGGCTTTCTGCTCTTCCAGGCCTATTTCGATAGGGTACTGCTGTTCCAGCACAGGGAAGGGGAGCTGTTCGATGTGAACCTGGTATTACCCGAGGTTCTCATCGGCGCGATCCTTGCCATTCTGATGGTCTTCCTTTTCAGTTCCTGGGCGCTTAAGTCGGTGGGTGGAGCTGCAAGCAAGATAATCGAGGAGGTGCGACGCCAGATTAAGGCTGACCCAGGTATCATGCAGGGCACCTCCAGACCTGACTACGGTAGGGCAGTTGACATAACTACGAGGGCGGCATTACGGGGAATGATTGCTCCCGCACTGCTTCCCGTCCTTCTTCCCATAGCTATCGGTGTCATCTTCAGATTCGTTCCTGACTACGATGCCCCGATGGCGGTAGGCGCCTTCCTGATAGTAGGGACTTTTACTGCTATTCTGGTGGCCTCCTTCATGAATAACGGCGGCGGTGCCTGGGATAATGCTAAGAAGTACATTGAGGACGGACAGCTTAAGGATGAAGCAGGGAATGTCCTCGGCAAAGGTTCCTATGCTCACGCTGCCGGTGTAGCTGGTGATACCGCTGGCGACCCCCTTAAGGATACCGTGGGGCCCTCACTGCACATTGTAGCTAAACTCATAGCCACAGTAACGCTGGTGATGTGCCCGCTCTGGGTCCTTCTGGACTAAGCAGTCAGCAGAATAGCAGTGTAGGGCAAATAGAGAAGGCTAATAGAATGAGCCCCTTCCTTAACGCAGGAAGGGGTTCATTCTGCGCTCGTCACCGATAGTAGTCGAGGGCCCGTGGCCGGGGTAGACAACGGTATCGTCGGGGAGCGCCATGAGCTTGTTGACTATGCTGTGCATCAGCGTGCCGAAGTCACCGCCGCGCATATCGGTTCTGCCGATACCGAAGTTGAACAGGGTATCGCCGGAAAACACAATGCCATCCCCCAGCAGAGAAATGCCGCCCGGTGTGTGCCCCGGGGTATGGAGCACGATGAACTTCAGGTCACCGACCTCAATCAAATCGTCTTCATGGAGCAGCCTGTCCGGTCTGGGTGCAGCCTTGAAAGAGCCCCCCATCACCACGCCCACCATGCGGCCGAATACCTCAGGTTTCATGCCTTCAGTATCGAGCTCATGGACAGCGTAATCCGCCCCGGTAGCCTCTTTAACCTTGCCCAGCGCGCCGATATGGTCCATGTGGTTATGCGTAGCCACTATCAGCACGATTGACAGACCAAGGTCATCGACAGCTTTGAGAATAGTGTTAGCGTCAGCGCCCGGGTCGATGATCATCCCCTCCTTGGTTGTTTCCGAGCCGACGATGAAGCAGTTGGAGCCAAACATTCCCACGACGAGCTCTTTGAGAATCATTTTTCCTCCAATAAATATTGTCGCCGTTTTCGCGCCAGCCTGTCAAGGCGTTCGGCTTAGCGTTCGACCGACCATATGATGAGGCTTTACACCTGTAGCTAAAACTGCTAACCTTAAGTAGCGTCGTGACCCCTGTCACGACGGAGTAACTAAAGCCACAGCAGTAGCGATAGCACACATTTAAAACAGCCTGAGCAGGAGACTAATAGTGGCAAAGCAAGTACCGGGCAAAGTCGATATGGACAAGCTTGTATCCTTGTGCAAGCGGCGGGGGTACATCTTTCCATCGAGCGAGATCTATGGCGGTCTCGGCGCCTGCTATGATTACGGTCCTTTGGGCGTAGAGCTTAAGAACAACGTTAAGGCAGCCTGGTGGAAGTCGGTAGTCCAGGAGCGCGACGATATGGTCGGTTTGGACGCCTCCATTCTGATGCACCAGCAGACCTGGATTGCCAGCGGGCACACCAACGGGTTTGCCGACCCTCTGGTCGACTGCAGGCAGTGCCACAAGCGCTGGCGAGCAGATGATGTCAACGATGGTAAATGTCCCGATTGCGGTGGTGAGCTCACCGAACCCCGGATGTTCAACCTGATGTTCAAGACCTTCGTGGGGCCTGTGGAGGATGAGGCAGCAGTGGTCTACCTTCGTCCCGAGACGGCGCAGGGCATCTTTGTCAACTTCCAGAACGTGCTCGCGACCACACGAAGCAAGCTGCCATTCGGCATTGCGCAGATAGGTAAAGCGTTCAGAAATGAGATAACAACCGGGAATTTTATCTTCCGGACTCGCGAGTTCGAACAGATGGAGATCGAGTACTTCGTCAAGCCGGGAACAGACGAGGAGTGGTTCCAGCGATGGGTCGAGGAAAGGCTTAATTGGTATGTCAGTCTGGGCATCAGGAAGGAGAACCTCAGGCTTCATCAACACACCGAAGACGAGCTCGCTCATTATGCCAGGGCATGCTCGGACATAGAATACCTCTTCCCCATCGGCTGGGCCGAACTGGAGGGCATCGCCAACCGCACCGACTTCGACTTGAGACAGCATGCCAGCTTTAGCGGTAAGGATCTGAGCTACTATGATGAAGAGAGCAAAGAGCATATTATACCCTACGTAATCGAACCCTCGGCGGGCGTCGACCGCTCTGTGCTGGCTTTCTTGGCAGATTCCTACGGCGAGGAGCAGGACAAGGATGAGATACGGGTCGTTCTCAGGCTTCATCCGGCTCTGGCGCCGATAAAGGTCGCTGTGCTTCCTCTGAGCAGGAACGAGAAGCTGAAGCCATTGTCCGAAGATGTCTATAACAGCTTGCGTCCGTGCTGGATGGTGCAGTACGATGATGCTCAGAGTATCGGCAGGCGCTACCGCAGGCAGGATGAGATCGGCACGCCGTTTTGCGTCACTATCGACTTCCAGTCGCTCGAGGATAATCAGGTTACTATCCGCGAGCGAGACGGTATGAAGCAGATACGTTTGCCCATCGATGGATTGAAAGCAACGCTCGATGCCAAGCTGGGTGGCGAGCCCATCGAGGTGCTCCCACCGGGCGGGTCTAAGTGGCTGGGTTTCGAGGAATGAGAGCGTTTATTTCCAAGGAGCCTCGACCGATAGAGGAAGAGCCACTGGCTGAGGTCGAGGTTGCCGACCCCGTGCCGGGGCCTGATGAAGTTCGGATCAAAATCTCGACCTGCGGGGTTTGCCATACAGACCTCCATGTCATAGAGGGAGAGCTTCCACCGAAGAAGCTGCCGATTATCCCCGGTCATGAGATTGTGGGGATTGTGGATGCGACGGGGGGAAAGGTCAGTCGGTTCAAGGTGGGAGATAAAGCGGGGGCAGCGTGGCTACACTCCACCTGCGGCGAATGCGAGTTCTGCCTCAGGGGCAATGAGAACCTCTGCGAGAAAGCGCGTTTCACGGGGTACGACGTGGACGGGGGCTATGCCCAGTACACTGTTGTCCCCGAGAACTTCGCCTATTCCGTTCCCGACGGTTTCTCGGATCTGGAGGCAGCGCCCCTGCTCTGTGCAGGCATCATCGGATACCGCGCCCTGCGCCTGTCGGATATTGAGAAAGGCGGGCGGCTCGGCCTCTACGGGTTTGGCGCCTCCGCTCACATCGTCATCCAGGTAGCGACATACTGGAACTGCGAGGTGTATGTGTTCTCCCGCAGCGAGGAGCATCGCCAACTCGCACGCAAGCTGGGAGCGGTGTGGACGGGCAGGGCTGAAGATGACCCACCCGTGAAGCTTCAGAGCGCTATTATCTTCGCCCCCGCAGGCAAACTGGTACGAGATGCCCTGCGTGTCCTGGAGAAAGGGGGCACTCTCGCCTTAGCTGGCATATACATGACGCCTATCCCCGAGCTTGACTATGAGAAGCATCTCTATCATGAAAAAACCGTGAAGAGCGTGGCTAACAGTACCCGAAAAGATGCCGAGGACATCCTCTCCCTCGCGGCAGAAATCCCGATCCGTACGGAGATACAGGAATTCGCTCTTCATGATGTAAACCGCGCTCTGATACTGCTCAAACAAGGCAGGATTAAAGGGGCGGGGGTATTGAGGATCTCTGCGTAAAATACTGTCGAGCATGTCGATGATGCGCATCCTTCACTTCGCTGACCTCCACCTCGGTGTGGAGAGCTACGGACGCATCGACCCTGCTACCGGGCTCTCCACACGCCTCGGTGACTTCCTGGCAGCGCTGGACGAAGTGGTGGATTATGCCCTAAATAACGAGGTGGATCTGGTTCTGTTCTGTGGGGACGCCTACAAAAGCCGTGACCCCAGCCAGACCTACCAGCGCGAGTTCGCAAAACGCATCAGGCAGCTTAGCGTTGGCGATGTCCCCGTCTTTCTCCTCGCAGGCAACCACGATCTGCCCCATGCGGTAGGGAGGGCCACCGCAGTGGAGATCTTCGATACCCTGGCAGTCGAGAACGTAACTGTTGCCAACCAACCTCAAACGTATCGAATAGAGACGAAGAAGGGGCCATTGCAGGTCGTGGCTCTGCCCTGGGCAAGGCGAGGCAAGCTGTTGAGTCGTGATGATACCAAGAACCTTTCACTGGAGCAGATAAATGAGAGGATGCAGGATATATTGACCAACTGGCTCAATGCCGAGGTGGAAAACCTTGACCTCAGCCTGCCGTCGATCCTGACGGGGCACCTGGCGCATTCGGGCGCTGTGACCGGCTCGGAGAAATCGATGCTGATGGGACGGGACTATGTGCTGCCCCTGAGCATTATCGCTAATCCCGCCTTCGATTACGTGGCTCTGGGTCACATGCACAACCGGCAAAAGGTTGACCGCCCGGTACCTGTAGTCTACCCCGGAAGCTTGCAGACTATCGATTTCGGCGACGAAGGCCAGGAGAAAGGATTCTATCTGGTGCAGCTGGACGTAACTGCCGAGAGAGGCAAGCGCGTGCAGTACTACGAGTTTCATCCGGTGACAACACGCCCCTTCCTCACCATAAAGGTCGATGCCGACAGCGATGACCCGACAGGCGCAATACAGCAAGCCCTCGCCAGGGCAGATATTGAGGGCGCTATAGTCCGTGTGCAGGTCAGGATTCCGGTGGAAAAGGAGGAACTGGTTCAGGAAAGCGAAATACGCAGAGCTCTGAAGGAGGCTTACTTCATTGCCGCCATCACAAAGGATGTTGAGCAGGAGCACCGTAGCAGGCTGGGAACCTATTCCGCGGAGGCGCTAACGCCTCTGGATGCACTCAAGCTGTACCTCGACAATAAAAATACTCCCAAAGCTCGAGTCAAGCTCCTCCTGGAATACGGGGAAAAGATGATTCGAGAGAAAGAGTCCAGTGTTTAAAGCTTCCTCATTCAAATTAAGCATGTTTCGGCAGTGTCCTCGGCACTATAAGTTCCACTATATAGATGACCTGAAAACCGTCTATGCGAAGCCACGTCCCTACTTCACTATGGGCGATCATATCCACGCTGCGCTCAAGGATTTCCTGTCAATCGTTCCTGTAGAGGAGCGTAATGTGTCGAGGCTGGAGGGCTTGCTGCGCGAGAAATGGAGGCGGAACCGTAGTGGGTTCAAGAACCTGGATGATGAGAAGATGTGGGGCGAAAAGGCGCTTAATCAGATGCGCTGGTTTGCCCAGAACCAGGACTTAACCGTAACACCGCTCATGGTTGAAGAGTTCCATGAGACAGTGCTATCACCGAAGATTACCCTGATTGGCAAAATAGACCGGGTTGATCAAGAAGCCGATGGTAGTTTGCATATAATCGATTATAAGACAGGCAAAATACCGGAAGAACTGGATCGCACCCAACTCTATATATATGCCCTGATCCTTGCCAGGGAGCAGAAGCTTCCAGTTACCAAGGTTACTTATCTCTATCTGGATGCTGGCGAATTCCAGACCATTCAGCCAACCATCACAGATTTGGAACAGGCTGCCGATTATGTAGTTGAAGCGGTTGAAAGGATTCTCGCTGAGAAGAAGTACCCAGCCACTATAAATAGCTACTGCGGAACGTGCGATTTCCTCGAGATTTGCCCGAAGAAGGATGAAATCCTCGGGCTGGCTCTGGGGGAAGAAGAGCCGGATTATTAGCAAGAAGAGGCTCTCTCATGGCATCGTTGCCCTTATACGTGGTATTTGTGTAATTGGGGGCAATAGAATGCTGCTCGCAGACAGGAGCCTTGGGATTATCGTTGAAGCTATAATCTACAGGGACGACACAGGGCAGGAAATACATGATTTGAGATACAAGCGATGATACCAGTTAAACTTGCCCTTAAAAACTTCATGTGCTATCGAGACAACGTGCCGCAGTTGTATTTCGACAGCTTCCACGTGGCCTGTCTTTGCGGCGATAACGGTAACGGTAAGTCAGCACTGCTCGATGCCATTACTTGGGCGCTGTGGGGAAAGGCCAGGGCTAAAAGCGATGATGACCTGATACACATGGGCGAGCGTGAGATGGAGGTTGAGTTCGAGTTCGACGTAGGCCAAAACCGCTACCGCATCCTGCGCAAACGTACCAAGGGTAGCCTAAAGCGACCGGGGCAGCCCCTCCTGGATCTGCAGGTAGAAACTGCGCAAGGTTTCTTCCCTATCCCGGGCAACACGATTGGGGAGACACAGCAGAAGATAATCGAGATACTGCGTATGGACTACCAGACATTCATCAACAGTGCACTTTTACTCCAGGGGCGAGCCGATGAGTTCAGCATGAAGCGGCCCGGGGAGCGGAAAGAGGTTCTTGCCAATATCCTCGACCTCTCGATGTACGATGAACTGGAAAGGCTCGCCAGAGACTACCGTAAGGAGAAGGAAATTCAACAGCAGAGCTGTGTTGCTGATCTTACACGGATAGAACAAGAACTGGAGCAAAAAGGGCGTTACGAGACTGAGCTGAAGGAAACACAAGCTGCTATATCTACAATAAGCGGCGATTTAGAGAAACAGGAAGCTGCGCTAACAAAACTGCGGCAGAGCAGGGAGGCTCTAAAATCCAAGGAGGAACAGTACAAAGATATAGAAAAGCAGATCGAGCAGTTAAGTCGACAAATAACAGACCAGAATAACCGCATTAAATACCATAGCGATAAGATCGAGAAATATGAGAAAGTACTCTCAGGTTACGATGAGGAATCAGGTAAAATACGAACCCAACTGGATGAGTTAACCAAGCGGGAACAAGAACTGACTAAGATGCGAGAACAGGCCGGGGAACTCTCAAATCGAATTCATCACCTTAATATCAGCAATGAACAACTGATGAATGAGATGAAAGATTTGGAAAACAAAATAAACATGCTTAATCGGGGTGAGGCTGAGTGCCCCCTATGTGGCACAGAGCTGGGTGTGGAGGGGCGGGAACGAATCATAGCCAACTATAAAGGCCAGGGTAAGGAGAAGGGCGATGTCTACCGCGCTAACTCGAGCGACATGCAGCGAAAAGAAGGGGAGTTGAAAAATTTAAAGCAAGCGGCGAGCAAACTTGAGGGCTCGATAACCTCAGAACGGAGCCAGTGTGAGCGCCAGGCAGGGGACCTGGAGAGGGCGTGTAAAGAGGCAGAAAGCTCTCTCCCTCAAGAACGGGAAGCCCTGTCTCAGGCTCAGAAGGCGTTGGGGGATCTGCGCGTAACTCTGCAAGAAAGCACTGAAAAAAATAAGTTGATTCTGGCTGAGATCCAAGATATGCCCCGTCTCGAAGGTGAGTTTAATCAGGCTGAAAAAGCATTTCGTGAACTCAAGGACCAGGAGCGAAGCTACCGTGACAGGTTAGTTGAAATACAAACAAGCTTGCGCCGCTGTACGGAATTGGAGAGCGAGCGTCAGCAGCATATCAAGGATATGCAATTGGTTGCAGAGGAAAAAGGCATCTACGAAGAACTGGCTTTAGCCTTCAGCAAGAAGGGTATACAGGCTATGATCATTGATTCCGCTCTCCCTGAAATAGAAGCGGAGGCTAACAGACTGCTGGGTAGAATGACGGACAATCGGATGCATCTGAAGATAGAGAGCCAGCGCGATACGAAGAAGGGCGATACTGTTGAGACTCTGGATATAAAGATATCTGATGAGCTTGGAACGCGTAATTACGAGATGTTCAGCGGGGGAGAAACCTTCAGGGTTAATTTCGCGTTGCGTATAGCCTTATCCAAGCTACTGGCGAAACGGGCAGGAGCGCCACTGCCGACACTCATAGTTGATGAAGGATTTGGCACTCAGGACAGCACAGGGAGAGGTAAGCTGGTCGAAGCTATAAACTCGATTCAGGACGACTTCGAAAAGATACTGGTAATTACCCATATCGAGGAGTTGAAGGAAGCTTTCGAAACCCGTATCGAGGTTACCAAGACTGAAGAAGGCTCGACCTTTTCCCTGAACTAGCGCAGCTATTGAGTTTGTTACCAAAGGCTGAACCTCTCAATTCTAATTTTCATATTCTCTGCACCTGTGTTATAATATTTCGCTGTTGAAAGAACGGAGATAATAATGATAGAGAAGGAAAAGAAAGATGCCATTGTCGAAAAGTTCCGGCTTCATGATGGAGACAGTGGTTCCACAGAGGTTCAGGTCGCGATTCTCACCGAGAGAATAAATCAGCTGACTGAACACCTCAAGACACATGCCCACGACCACCATTCCCGGAGAGGCCTTCTCAAGCTTGTTGGACAACGACGTCGTCTTCTCTCATACCTGAGCGGAGAAGATACAGGTCGCTATCGCCAACTGATATCGAGTCTTGGTCTCCGTAAATAAACGATAGACTCGGTAGAGCAATTAGGAAAGAGGTTATATCCCTATGACTAACATTTTTCAGTCTGATGTTGGCGGAAGAACTTTGCTTATCGAAACCGGCAGGCTGGCTGAGCAAGCTAATGGAGCAGTCACTCTTACCTACGGTGAAACAGTGGTTCTCGTTACCGCATGTGCCAGCCTCGAACCCAGAGAAGGAGTGGACTTTTTACCGCTTACTGTTGATTACGAGGAAAGGCTTTATGCTGCAGGGAAAATTCCCGGAAGTTTCTTCAGGAGAGAAGGGCGACCCAGTCAAGATGCGGTACTGCTTTGCAGACTCACTGACCGGCCCTTACGTCCACTCTTTCCCAAGTATTTTAACCACGACATTCAAATCGTAATAACTATACTATCCGCTGACCAAGAGAATGACCCTGATATCCTGGCTATCATCGGCGCTTCGGCAGCACTTGGTATCTCCGACATACCATTCAGCGGACCGGTTGCTGCATCGCGAATAGGTTACATAGATGGCGAGTTTGTACTCAATCCCACCTATACCCAACTTACCCACAGTAAGTTAGATCTCATAGTCGTCGGCACCAAAGATGGAGTGGTCATGGTAGAA
Source organism: Dehalococcoidia bacterium (assembly GCA_011174795.1). Classification (GTDB taxonomy): domain Bacteria; phylum Chloroflexota; class Dehalococcoidia; order SZUA-161; family SZUA-161; genus W281. The sequence goes on along the minus strand of DUEY01000017.1, from coordinate 18,563 downwards.
GGAGAGGCAAAGGAACTAACTGAGGAGTTCATATTTCGGGGAATAACAATTGGACAGGAAGCGAACCAGGATATAATTAGGCTCCAGGAACAACTGATCAGCACTTTAGGCAGGCCAAAAATGGAGTTTAAAATACGGGAGCTCGGCCCTGAACTCAAGGCAGAGGCTGTTGCCATTATTAGAGAGCAGTTTGAGCAAGGTCTCGGGCAAATGGACCGAACAGAGCGCGAGTTGGTCTTGGACCAGCTTAAGGACGATTGTGTAGCAAAGTGGGGAGGCACCTATTCTGCCCAGGATATAAGCGCAGCTTTCGATCTAGCGCTAAAGGAAACGGTCAGAGCGTTAATTTTAGAGAAAGGGGTTAGACCCGACGGCCGGGGCTTGACTGAGATACGCTCAATCAATTGCGAGGTGGGAATTTTCCCCCGTACCCATGGCTCAGGGCTGTTTAAAAGGGGGCAAACTCAGGTATTGACTATCACCACACTTGGCTCGCCAGGAGAGGAGCAACAGATCGACGGTATCGGGCAAGAGGAGAGCAAACGCTATATACACCACTATAACTTCCCGCCGTTCAGTACTGGTGAGGTAAAACGTCTGGGTTCCCCAGGACGCCGTGAGATTGGCCACGGGGCACTAGCGGAGCGGGCCTTGCTCCCAGTACTTCCCGACGAGGTGGACTTTCCCTATACTATTCGCCTTGTATCTGAAGTATTAAGTTCGAACGGCAGCACATCCATGGCAAGCGTTTGCGGCAGTTCTTTATCCCTGATGGATGCCGGCGTTCCCATTAAAACCCCGGTGGCGGGTATTGCTATGGGACTGATAGCAAATGATGGCGAATATGCCCTGCTTACGGACATCCAGGGCCTTGAGGATGCTTTCGGTGATATGGATTTCAAGGTAGCGGGGACGGCAGAAGGTGTAACAGCACTTCAGATGGATATTAAGATGAAGAGCATAAAAGACGAGATATTGGAGAAGGGCCTAAAACAGGCAAGAGACGCTCGCCTGTTTATCCTGGAGCGAATGAAGGAGACCATCGGCACCAGCAGGCCGGAACTGAGCAAGTATGCGCCTCGACTAACCAAGATAAAAATAGACCCAGATAAGATTCGCCTTGTCATCGGGCCCGGCGGCAAGACTATAAGGTCGATAATGAGTGAAAACAAAGTAACTATTGATATTGACAACGATGGCACAGTTATTATCGGTTCACCGAGTGAGGAAGCGACACAAAGAGCTATCAGCACTATTGAGGAACTTACTCGAGATGTGGAAGTAGGCGGAATATATACCGGTCGAGTAACACGGGTGACCAATTTCGGAGCCTTTGTTGAAATCTTGCCTGGCAAGGAAGGCCTTGTACATATCAGCGAGCTTGCAGACTACCGGGCACCCAGTGTAGAGGATGTGGTTAAGGTCGGTGATGAGGTCATGGTCATGGTCACCGAGATCGATCGCCTGGGCAGGATTAATCTTTCCCGTCGCGCGGTACTTCAAAAGCTGTCCCAGATACCGGGAGCCCGCATGGGAACTGAACCGAACGAGTCCCAAATCCAGCCCCCAAGGAGGCAAACAGACTCCAGACCCCCACGCCGCTATCGCGATGAAGGCAGAGAGTACGGGGGCAGAAGGCATCCAGGAGGACAATCTAAAAGGATTCCTCCGAAGAGGCCGTTCACTAAGCAGTGATTTTCTTAAACAACCGATAAATCGAGGAGCTAATGGAACGGCTAAAGATAGTAGTGCACGGGGCCTTAGGGAAGATGGGGCAGGAGGTACTCAGAGCCATATGTCAAGAGCCAGAACTTGAAGCGGTAGCCGGAGTTGACATAAAGGCTGAGAGCACAGAGTTGCCCTTACCCGATAGTTCACGCTGGATACCACTATCCACTGACCTCGAATCGACGCTTGGCAATTATCACGCCGATGTTCTGGTAGATTTCACGGTTGCCAAGGCAACTATGCCTGCGGTGCGAACGGCGGTGTCAAACTATGTCAGGCCGGTAATCGGAACCACAGGGTTATCCGATGCAGACCTCGACGAGATTAAGAGCCTGTGCGAGAAACAGGGGATAGGCGCTGTGGTCGCTCCCAACTTTTCCGTGGCAGCAGTGGTAATGATTCACCTGTCAAAAATGGCTGCAGGATTTTTCGACTGTGCCGAGATTATCGAGATGCACCACGAGCAAAAGGCCGACGCGCCATCGGGAACTGCTTTAACTACAGCTAGGGAGATGATAAAATCTAGGGGCAAAGCTTTTTTACACGCTCCGGCAACGAGTGAGACTATACCCCGCAGTCGTGGAGGTGAGCTTGAGGGAATAGCTTTACACAGTGTACGGCTACCGGGAATGCTCGCCCACCAGGAAGTTATTCTGGGAGCACCGGGGCAGACGCTCAAGATTCGACTTGACCAGATAAATAGAGAGGCTTTCATGCCTGGAGTAATACTAGCTATCAAGAAGGTAGTCGAGCTCAAGGAAGCTGTTTTCGGCTTAGATAAGATTCTTGGATTGTAGGAGGAAAATTGCTAGGCTCAGTGCTGATAAGAAAATACCACACGGCTATTGTAGGAGCCACTGGGCTTGTGGGCCAGGAGTTTATCAAGGTCTTGGAACAGCGGGAATTCCCTATGGCCTCGGTACATCTGCTTGCCTCCGATAGGTCGGCTGGAAAAACAATGTTTGTAAACCATCAGGAACTCGTGGTTCAGGAGGTTTCACCACATTCATTTGATCCAGTGGATATAGCTTTGTTCTCCGCTGGGAGCGAAATCAGCAAGCATTTCGGGCCAATAGCAGCAAAGAGAGGCGCGGTAGTTGTAGACAACAGCGCTGCTTTTAGAATGAACCCGAGTGTTCCACTGGTTGTTCCTGAGGTTAATCCAGAAGACTTGGAGCACCATCAGGGGATAATCGCCAACCCTAATTGCTCTACTATCCAAATGGTAGTTGCACTGTATCCACTGCACAAGGTAAATCCCATCAAAAGGATTGTGGTCGATACCTACCAGGCAGTATCGGGCACGGGCTCTGCAGCTGTAGATGAACTCAACAATCAAACCAAGCTGGTTCTTGAGGGGAAGAGCGTTGTTCCTCACGTTTATCCCCATCAGATAGCCTTCAACCTGCTCCCTGAGATTGATGTATTCCTCGATGACGGTTACACCAAGGAAGAGTGGAAGATGATCCACGAAACGAGGAAGATACTTCATGATGAGAGCATTGCTGTATCAGCAACCTGTGTGCGCGTGCCGGTGGTTGCCGGCCACAGTGAGGCGATACATGTTGAGTTCAGCAAACCTATGAGCCCGGAGGAGGCACGAGATATCTTGGCTAATGCACCGGGCGTTAAAGTGTTGGATGACCCCTCGGTAAGCCTCTATCCCCATCCCTGGTCGGCAGCGGGAACCGACGAAGTCTTCGTCGGGCGCATACGCCGTGATGCCTCGCACCCGAATGGACTGGCCATGTGGGTGGTAGCAGATAACGTGCGTAAGGGTGCAGCACTCAACGCAATTCAAATCGCTGAAGTGCTGATTTCGAACGGCTGGGTCTAATTTATCCCGAGGAGAAATCAATTGCCAGATTTGGGTCGTCTGCTTACTGCAATGGTGACTCCCTTTGATGATAAGGGAGAAGTGGACTATGAACAGGCGAAGAGGCTGGCGATCGCTTTGCTCGATTCTGGAAGCGATGGCGTTGTCGTTGTAGGTACAACCGGAGAATCACCTACTCTCGTGCGCGAGGAGGAAATTCGTTTATTCGATGAGGTGAAATCAGCGGTAGGCAGACGGGGGACGGTGATAGCCGGCACAGGTAGCAACAGTACTGCAGAAGCCATAGCTGCCACGAAAGAGGCGGAGCGAATTGGGGTCGATGCCTGCCTCCTCGTAGTTCCTTACTATAATAAGCCCACCCAACAAGGCCTGTTCGAACACTTCCAGGCCATTGCCGGTAGTACGAAGCTTCCCTGTATATTATACAATGTGCCCAGTCGCACTATTACTAATCTTGCCCCGCAAACCGTCATCGAATTAAGCAAAATAGACAACATTGTGGGGCTGAAAGAAGCCAGTGGTGACCTGGTGCAGGCAGCCAAGATTATCAGTGGGGTGGACAAGGATTTCGTGCTCTATAGCGGCAATGATAGCGACACTTTCCCCTTGATATCTATCGGTGGCTATGGGGTTATTAGCGTTACCTCCCATCTAGTGGGGGCACAAATGAAGGAGATGATCGTCAAAGCAATCAAGGGGGAATTAGCACAGGCCGCCGCTATCCACCGCAGCTTGCTACCCCTGTTCGACGCAATGTTTATCGTCTCTAACCCTATACCTATTAAGTACGCTTTGAATCATGTGGGGTTCCGTGTGGGCAAGCCCCGTTTGCCCCTCACAACACCTGATGAGAAGTCAGCGGCTATAATAGAAGCTGTGCTCAAGAACTATCATATTGACCTGCCGATAAACTGAACCTGATATAGTTTTTCTTACATCAGTCAATAGCTACAGCGCCTGCTTGAAAACTCCCTGTAGCGACCAGGGACTTGTTTTTTCGATTTCAACTTCGACAAGTTGCCCTAAGCGGTCAGCGTCATTATCGAAAAACACCAGCTTGCCCGTCCTCGTACGCCCCCACCATCTCTTCTTCTTTTCTCCCTCTACTAAAATTTCAACCGTTTGCCCCAGGAGGCGTGCATTGATTTCAGAAGCAACTGCCTTCTGCAGTTCCTCGACCTGATGTAACCGTCTCCTTTTCTCAAATAGAGGAATATCATCCTCAAATTCTCTCGATGCCAGAGTACCCGGTCGCGGCGAATAGGCAGCGACGTGAACGGTATCGAACCTAGTTGCGGATAGCAGATCCAGCGTTCCCTGAAACTGCTTCTCGGTCTCGCCGGGGAAACCCACGATGACATCGGTTGAGATGGCCACACCGGGAACAATAGTATGTATTTTTTCAACTAAATCGCGGTATTGCTGAACAGTATAACCCCGACCCATCGCCTGCAGGACCCCGTCATCTCCAGCTTGCACCGGAAGGCTGAAATACTCACAGACCTTATCGAGAGAGGCCACTGCCTGAATAAGCTCCTCATTCATATCCTTGGGGTGTGAGGTGAGAAAGCGAATTCGAACGAGACCTGCGATGGAGTTCAACTCCATGAGCAAATCTGCCAGACTGGGCCTATCCGGGAGATCATGTCCGTAAGAGTCGACATTCTGTCCCAGTAAAGTGACCTCTCTTGTACCGCGTTCAACAAGGCTTTCCACCTGGGTAAAGACTTCAGTTACTGGGCGGCTCTTTTCCTTCCCACGGCGGTAAGGAACGATGCAGTATGAGCAAAAATTGTCACAGCCCTCAATGATGGTGACAAAAGAGCTTGGTGGTGTGGGCAGGGGGGCAATGTTCTGCGCAGGTTCCGGAGATCGTACCCCTGCTAATTCCATGAGAGCAGCAGATTCGCCGGGCTTGAGAAAAAGATCAACATAGGGAAAGCGACGTTTTAGCTCAGCAGTATCCTGATCGACCATACAGCCAGTCAGAGCCACAACTTTATCTGGATTGCGGTCTTTAAGCGGCAGTAACGAATTCAATTTGGAAATAACACTGTTCTCAGCACTCTGACGTACAACGCAGCTATTTATAATCACAATGTCAGCATCTTCGACAGAGCTGACAAATCGGTAGCCCAAGCGCTGCAGGCCAGTCGCCAGTTCATCCGAATCAGCCTTGTTCATCTGGCAGCCAATGGTCCAAATGTAATAACCAGCCACGAGATGCCTTTTCACTTCTTTTTCGAACTATTTGGTACTACTGCTCTTTACATGATTATACCAAACGCTCTTACCTCAACGAATAGCTGCTAGTGGGCATAAAAAAGCCCTGCTTGGACACAGGGCTGTTTAGATTTATGGCGGAGGGAATGGGATTCGAACCCATGAGGGAGGTTTCCCCCCCTAACCGCTTAGCAGGCGGCCGCACTAAACCACTATGCGATCCCTCCTGCTCATAAGCCTGCTCTAATTATAGACTACAGCGATTGTCCTTTTCAAATGATAGTAACAGCAACCTGGTTCAACTAGCAGGTTGTTTTCTCTTGAATATAGATAGAATTGCTGATATGACTTTTATTTCCCACATTGTGATCTTGAGAACGATCGGTATGCTGAAAATCTTCATTATTATCTTGTTGCTCATCATCTTTAACATAAACCTGTCTTTCCAGCCCACGCTTTCCACCTCCTTTCTAAATAACTCGCTATAAGCTGATTCTGTATTCTGGAGCTTGGCCGCCTTTTAATGGCTTCCCTCTGGGAAGTCGCCCGCATTCCTGTTGTTAGGCCGGTTATTAGGCCCGTTGTTCAGCCTGTTGTTGGGCCTGTTGTTAGGCCGGTTATTAGGCCCGTTGTTCAGCCTGTTGTTGGGCCTGTTATTAGGCTTGTTGTTCAGCCTGTTGTTGGGTCGGTTATTGGGTCCGTTATTCAGCCTGTTGTTGGGTCGGTTATTGGGTCGGTTGTTCAGCCTGTTGTTATACTTATTGTTAAACTTGTTATTGTAATTATTATACCTATTCTTATGATTCCTATTGTTTAACCTGCCCCTGAAGCCCTCTTCCCTAAGCGTATCGATCTCGATTCTGAGCTTAATGAGTGTCAGGCGTGCAGAATAGTAGAGGCTGACGAGCCACTCTCGCCAGTGGCGATACAACCACTGGAGTAGCCTAATTATCCAGACAAGTATAGCAAGTTCCACAATAACTGTTAGGATTATCGGAAAAACGATTAATAAAATAAGCCAAGCACTAACGTATGAAGCACCAAATATGCTCAACAGAAAAAGAAGTATGGTCAGTAGTAGCAAGCTGAACAGATTTGCAGGCTTAGCTGCCCATAGCGCAATCCTCTCGGCAATGGGAAAAACACGCCTCCAAACGTAGACAAGGGCTGCTAGAGGAAGCACCCCAAAGATAGCGGCAATCAACAGTACCCCGATGATACCGCCTACGAAGAGTATCTGAAAGAAATCCATCTCGCTCCGTCTACGGAATATAGGGGCCGACCATGCCCCTGACCTCTGCCAACAGCACCATTAACTTAGCTAAAACATCACCGAGGACTTCGGCAAAATCGGTCAACATAAGCTCGTCAATAAGGTCATCCATGAACTTTGTGAATTTGGTAATCAGGTATTCCAAGTCCTCAACAAAGCTGCCGGGTTCTTTGTTCTGGATTATGACGTCTGGCGTCTTCAACTGAAGCACGTAAAGCTTTGCCGTTTCGAAGACCTCACCCTCGGGAAGGGTGATTTCACCCATACCACTTATATATTCGCTACTATCCCAGGTAAGCCAGACCCCCCACAAGTGCGCAGACTTGCGTTCTGCGGATTGACGCACCTGGAACAGCGACCTGACCTTACTGCCCCACATATTGAGGGCAATATTTTCAGTTGAGTCATCACTCAGTGTCAAAGTCACATTACCTACCAGGTGTACATCGCTGACCTCAGGTGTACCATCTCGGGGAACCAAAACACCATTGGCCACGAATTCAGCGCTTGCTATCTCGGTGTAGTCTGTGCACCAACCCCAGCCGGTGAGCTTGTAAAGTCTAATTTTATAGTAGTCGCCTGCATTATCGTCAGTTGTAGTATTGCCCCATCCATCTGTCGATTGTACCTCATAGTAGTAGGTTGTCCCGAGTACAAGGTCGTTCAGTGTTATGGAATGATTGGTGACCAGCGTAGCATCAGAGGCAGTGAGCCCTAAGCTCGGCGTAGTCCCATAATTCACCACGCTGTCGGCAGGCACATCGGTGGTCCACGTGATAGTGGCTGAGGTTTCGGTTACATTACCGGTCTCAACCGCCGAAATCGCCAATGGGCTGGCTGCTACCGGTAAAGCTGCCAGTATTAATAGGAGCAGTGCCAGTAATATAGCTATCGCTACTTTATGTTCGCGTAATATAGCCAACAACCAACTGTTCATTTCCTATTACACCACCAAACTCCATAGAACCTTGTAGAGCGGGATAGCCAGCTAGGTTGATATATTAAGCGCAAGTCGTGACGCGATATCCACTATAAATATGCCTACCTCAGCCAAAGCCTTGGCAAGCTCTGAACCGTAGAACGTTATCTGCTCCTCGGCTCCGAGGTCCACCCAGATACCAAGCACAAGATCGACGAACTCCAGCACATCTACCGTAGCGTTAGCTGATACCTCTTCAAGCATAGTAATTGACTTCCTGCTAGCCTCGTGTTCTTATTACCATTACTATTAATGTGATAATAAATAAATACAAGTTCACCTACTCTCTACTCCCTCCGAGTAGAGCTAAATCAGGTTCCCAACTTCCTATTGATATATTTCGAAGATATGCTTGCTTAAGAATAAAATAGCATCCCCAGTTTTGTCAAGCGTGTTACATGATAGCGTACACGAACTCGGTTCCTCTCTAACTACTGGAGCATAGTTGACTTTTCACATTGTCTCTGCCAAGCCATCAGTAGAGGGTATCTATGGGAGAATTGCCGAGTTTCATTGAGGTCCAAAGAACTGTAGGGGTAATGCTGTTTTGCTACCATTCAAGCTCCCATACAGCGAGTATGGGAGGAGTGCCGTGGATGGTGCAGGAGAGTTCGAACTCTGTGATCTCCTCAGGCACGATATATAAGATATATCCGTGAGTCGTCGCCCCAGGATCTAGCCCCATACCACGGTATGGATCACGACCCTCGTAATCAGTATAAGCGTACTCATGGCCTGCCAAGTCTGTCAGGGTAAAATCATCCGGAGATATACTGTACTTGTCCTTACCCACATTGATAACAGTAACCTCCACTATTATGAACAGCGTTGTCGGTGGTGGATAAACCTTTGTACGCAATATTGCCCCTGCGCCCGAACGCTTATAAATGTTTGTCCTCTCCACAGAAAGGACGGTGAGCATTTCCGTTGAGGTCTGAACTCGTTCGCCGATCTGATAATATTCGGTGGTCGCAGGCAAAACCTCCCCACAAGCAAAACTCGCGCCAAATGCCACTAAAATTATCAGGAAGGATATGAGCGCTGCTGCCGCTCCCTTTTTGTTCATAATGCGTCCCCGTAGCTCAAGCCACTGTAAGTCTGGAAACAAGCTTCACCCCACAGGTATAATAAGGAAGGGGGGAAAACTCCCCCCTCACTTACGCTTTGAGGCCTCAAATGTGATTTCAACAGATATCTACAAGCCATCTACACAATCAAGTATCATTATCGCTGAATTAGACAACACGTATTAACTTATCAGCGATAGGGCTTCTCACATGATAATGTTGAGAGCCATCTACTACTTGGCTGGTGCGGCTAGTACCTTTACCCAGAGGATATCCTAGGCAAGCTCCGTCATTGCATCAGCCAGCTCCTCAATAACTATGCCGATGTTGGCAATCATGTTACCAGCCTCATCTATGAACGGCATGAGGGCTGCGTTTATGAACGTTGTTAGCCCGGTGGTAGCCCCTAGGTCGGTCCAGTCACAACTGACAGCGTCATTCGCATTCACTGCTAGTCGCTCGCCAGCCAGCGAAATCGCATCTGCTACGGCCGTCATTAAATTTGCCAACGCATCAATCATTCTTACTCACCCCCTTTCTATTTGTACTCCCGTTCACTAAAGATTACACAAGCTCCTTCAGTGCATCCGCGAGTTCTGCGATTATTGCACCTACGTCGTGTATTAACTCACCGCCCTTGTACCCGAAAGAAAAACCAAGCAGATTACCAAGTACTGACGCAGCGTCTAAATCTGCATTGAAACAATCCCAGGTACAGCCCGGACACCAACTGGGATATGGATTCGGCGGGCACTCATCGAGAGGCCTGCCCAGCTCCCCGGCCCAAATATAATTACAGTAATTATTCCAATTTTGACACTCTTTCATGGCAGTGTAATCTTTACCACCAAGGTACTGGTTATCTGCTATTTGAGCGGCGTTATAACTCAGTCGAGCGCCAGCCTCACTGATAGCCCACCCAAGATCAGTTAGTAGCTGTGATATCGCGTCAATCATCCCATCTTACTCCGTTGCTACTTTTTACACCAGTTCCTGGACCGCCTCGGCAACCTCGGATATTAATCTACCCATCCAATAAACCTGATCTCCTGTAGAGGCAGCAAAAGGCGCCGCTGCCTTGTTAAAAAACACCAGCAAGACATTAAGCTCTCCAAACTCTCCTGGACCCCAGCCCTCGGGGGCCTTTCCCCATACCGCAGGCCCCCAGTATTCCAACAACCAAAGGTTCTTCTGGAACAACACCGCATCGGCTCCCTCAGGACACGTGCCGTCAAACCCTCTAATCCTATTTACTATTACTGTGCCATCCTCATTAAAATAGGGAGGGCCGCACATGTAATCACTGATGCAAAAACCGAGACGTAGACCTACTTCCTGAAGTCCGTCGGCGAGGATGTAGAGCAATTCCGAAATCGCCTCTATCATATCAGCACGCTCTTTTTGATATCACTACCGCCCACAGCTTAATCAACTAACCTGCAACCACTCTAAACGGTCTCAATTGACTTGTCAATACCCCAAACAGGCTAACATGTACCAAGATATAGTAATACATCCAGTAGAAGTATGAATTTTTAGAAAGTCTAACATGCTAGCAATATGTTGTCAAGCCTTTATTCTTGTTTAAACCTCCCTTAACCTCCAAATTTTGTGATTTTTAAATGCAGCTACCTCATTAAACTTCTATTCTATTATATGTATCCTGTGCTATGCTTGATAGACCTGAGGTCTGGGTAGCAGTCCTGCCTGTTCAACAATTTCGGGGACTACCTCCTCCCACTCTATAGCCATAAGATGTATTCCAGCCACTCCTTTAATCTCGCGTATCTGATTTATGATATCCACGCACTGCCTGATACCCTCTTTGGGAACATCCTCCTTAGGCACGCCTTTCAAGCGCTCGATAACGGCCTCTGGCACATCCATACCCGGGACTTTGGTCTGCATATAACGGGCTGCACCTACCGATTTGATCGGGGCTACACCCGCGAGAATCTTCACCTTTCTATCCAACCCCCTGTCACGAACCGCCTCCATCCACTGAGCGAATTTCTCCACATTGTAGATAATCTGGGTTTGAATGAAATCGGCACCTGCAGCTACCTTGTTAGCTAAGCGAACAACCCTGAACTCAAAGGGGTCAGCGAACGGGTTGGCTGCAGCCCCGATGAAGAGACGAGGTTCAACATCCATATCATCGCCGCACTGGAATTTCTTCTCGTCCCTCATATCTTTCACCATCTTGATAAGCTGGATGGAGTCGAGGTCATAAACGCCCTTCGCTGTGGGGTGGTTTCCGAAGACCTGGTGGTCGCCGGTAAGGCACAGTAGGTTATTGATTCCTAGGGCAGCGATGCCCAGCACATCCATCTGGAGGGCAATGCGATTGCGGTCACGGCATGTCATCTGCACCGTCGGCTCCAGCCCTTCCTCTTTCCCTAGAAGACAGGCTGCCCAGCTTGCCATGCGAGCTACAGCGGTCTGACCGTCGGTGACATTCACAGCGTCCACGTTTCCCCGTAAATATTTAGCTTTCTTTCTTATTACCTCAGGGTTAGCGCTCGCCGGAGGGCCAAGCTCGCCGGTAATAGCGAAGTGCCCTCCCTCTAGAATCTTTTCCAGCTTGCTGTTTGACTTCATCGCATTTCCTCTCTATCGTTTGCTTGCTGCGCCAGACATAAGGCTAACGCTCCAGTCTTTCGGTGCCACGATCCTCTCTAACTTATCCAGACGGCCCAGCTTCGTTAATCGCTCGATTATTAACTGCCAGGCGCAAGGCACATCTGGTGAGACCTCGCACTTTCCGTCGGATGAGCCCCCGCAAGGACCGTTAAGAAGCATCTTTGAGCATCTGGCAATGGGGCAAATACCTCCTGTAAACTCCAGAACACAATCGCCGCACTCCATACAACGTTCGCCCTCCCTCCATTCCCCATGCCGACCGCCCATAGAAACAGTGTTGCACCCGGGGTGGACAATCTTGTCGACTACCGAGGAAGTCGCCTGAACTCCAATGCCGCAGCATAGAGCCAGCAAAGATTCCGCAGATAGGATAGCATCCTCATGCGCCTGCAATGTCATCCTGACCAGGCTCTCATTGCACATGAAGTCGATAAGGGACGTGCCGGTTATGGTTTTACCCGCTTCTTCCAGTCTTTGCTTCATATCAAGGACTTCCTGTTCGCCACCAGTATGGCAGCCCTCAGCGCATCCCCTGCAACCAATGAGAAAAACACTTTTTTCTCTATCCAGGTACTCCAGCAGTTGCTCAAGTGGTTTTTGCTCAGTAGTCAGCATATTTATACCCTCTTTTCATTTCCGGTTTAGTTCGTATCAAGAGATAAACCAATCTCTCCGCAGATAATCTGAATGAACTCAGGCATTCGGGCCAGCAACTCCTGCGATAGCTCAAGCCCTACCGCTATATCCGAGGGCTCTATCCCTATGATAACGGTCTCCTCGGGTTTATCACCCATTAACTCCATCATCTTGAGAGCTTCCAGAATGCCAACCTGGTGTACCGAGGTGGTCACTATATTTTCCTGAGCTATCTGGTCTGGGGTAAAGCGGTAGATCGTCCCCGGCGCAAAGCCACCCTTCACAGCATCTACTATTACAAGCTTATAAGCGCCCTGAATGAGGTGGCATATATCAGGGGATGTTCCTCCATCAATAACCTCGATGTCGGTATGAGAAAGCGGCAGTTCCTCATGCAATATACGAACTGCATGAACCCCGACACCCTCATCCCCCAACAGTTCATTGCCGGCACCGAGAACCACGGTTTTTTTCATCTAATTAAGCTCTTACTTGCATGGTATTTAATCATGACACGCGGTACTTGCCTAATATTCTTCCTTTGGGGGTAATAACGTGTATAGCGCAGGCAAGACAGGGGTCGAAAGACCGAACAATACGTACAATCTCGAAGGGATTTGCCTCATCTTTTATCCTTGTGCCTGTGATTGCCTGCTCTAAGGGACCGGGTTGGTCTTTATCATCACGAGGCGACATATTCCATGTACTGGGAACAACACACTGGTAATTGGCTATCCGCTTATCTTTAATTTCGATCCAGTGTCCCAGTGCGCCCCTGGCAGCGTCGACCAGGCCCATGCCTGTCGACTCTTCAGGTATCTCGTACTCCTGATAAACAGGCTCACCCGGTTTGAGTTCGAGCAGCCAGCCTGGCATGGTATCCGCCACCACCTTACAGCTGACTGCCCTCGCCAGGTGTCGTCCCAGCGTCGAGAACATAACCTCGGGTCCTGCCTTGAACTTCGCCAGAGCTGGGTCTACAATCGACTTCACCTTCTCGTCACCAGCAAGGTAGGTGGCCATCACCCGCGCTAGGGGCCCTACCTCGTAGACCCGGCCATCGTATCGCGGCGACTTTATCCACGAGTAAGCTCCGCTCTTGCCCTCTTTGGGCATAGTCTCACCCTGGGTAGGCTTGCGGCCGCTGGTGGAATCCTCATACCACGAATGCTTTACCTCCTCGGTGATGTAACCGGTGTCCAGGGTACCCAGCTTCAGTTCAGCGCTGACTGTACCCTGTTTGAAGAGCCGCTTCCTCCTGGTAAGGTCGGGGTCTTTTCCATCGAGTTCATAGCCGCCATAGGATAGAAGATTGCGGCAACCGGCACCTATCTCAAAGTAGTCGCTATAAAACTCCGCCGCTGCCAGAACATCCGGCAGGTAGACATTGTCGATAAAGGTTCTGAGCTCGTTTAGCCTCCATAAGAAGGAAGCTATCTTATCTACCGTAGGTATCTCAGTGACCCCGCCAGGTACGATACTCATATTATGCGGCATCTTCCCGGCAAATATGGCGCACATCTCCTGTGCCTTGCGCCGCATCCGAAGAGCCTCTATGTAATGACCTACCAGTTGCTGGTCGACCTCAGCCGGGAAACGATAATCTCCTTCATAGCGTGGCACGAAAGGCCCAAGTTCGCCACGTTCGATAAAATCCTTCACCGAATTAAGTGTGGTGTCGTTACCATCGTATTTAGCCACCTTAGTCACATCTACATAGTCGAGAGCGGTCAAGTGGTAGAAATGAAGGATATGGTCGGCGATGTGAGCGGCGCCTAGAATGAGGTTGCGTATAAGCCTGCCGTTGTCCGGTATGGAACCGCCAAGGCCGAATGCGCTGTCCAGGCACAGGGCAGCGGCTGTGGAATGACTCGTAGGACATACTCCACAGATACGCTGAGTTATCCGATTGGCGTCACGAGGATCACGACCTCGCAATATAATCTCAAAGCCACGAAACAGAGTGCCTGAACTTCTAGCCTCTTTTACCTCTCCTCCCTCCACCATCGCTTCAACTTTCAGGTGTCCTTCGATACGGGTAATAGGATCGATTACAATTTTGCCCATTTTCTTAAACCACCCTTTGACCTATATTCGGCAAAGTAATATCTGCTGTCTTCGCATACATTGGCGAAACCAAGTCAGGGAACCCGGGAGCAGCACAGCCAATGCAGAGCCCTCCGCAGGCGACGCACCAGTTGACGCCGTTGTTCCACATCCTGAGCGGACAGTCGGCATGCGTTACCGGCCCCTTGCAGCCAAGTTCATACAGACAGCCGGGGTCGCTGAGCTTCTTAGCGAACTTCTGCTCATCATAATAGGCACGCCGCGGGCAGTTCTCATGGATCAACTGCCCGTAGAAAGCCCTAGGACGGCTCCATTCGTCAAGTTCGCCTTCTTTAGGTAGACCATTCAGCAGTACACTGGCTACTGTTCCTACGAACCAATCGGGATGCGGAGGGCAGCCGGGGACATTTATTAAGGGAGTAGTCACATTACGTGATTTGAAGAGCTGTCCGACGCTGACGCATTCAGACGGATTGGGTTTAGCTGCCGGTATGCCTCCAAAAGATGCGCATGTGCCGAGAGCTATCACAGCAAGTGCGTCACGGCCCAGGTTCTCTACCCTGGAGTCTATGGATACAGGTTTACCTTCCTTATCTTCTCCTATAGAGCCGTAGGCACCATCCCCCTTCGTAGGTATTGCCCCCTCCATTACCAGAACGTAGCCGCCTTTCTTCGCCTTCCATGTCTCCTCGAGTGCTTTGATTACCAGTTCCCCGGCGCCAGCCATTACAGTGGCCTGAAATCTAAGATTAACGTGCTTGCCGGGAATGACCTCGTCGACAAGCACGTTTTTAATGGTGGGGCTGACTGAGTTGAGAACTGATACCGAACAACCTGTGCACGTGGCACCCTGTAACCAGATTACAGGATATTCTTCGGTCTTTATATTTGCCATAATCCCTCCAATATTTAGATAGCGCAATTCCTATAAAGGGCTCTGCAATTGCTGCAAACAGGCAAAAAAAAGAGAATAAACCGCCTCCATCTGTACTAGTATCAGTATATTCCAAATACGAATTCATGTCCACCCTAGGGTATACATCATCGGAGAACGCTCGGCAATAATACGGCAACATATATTGGAGTCAAATTTCGAAGCTAATGTATTTGTTCTACCCGTCGTGTTATGTATCGTATTCTTAAGGTTGACATTGTATACCCCCGCGGGGTATAATTCTTAACGTATGGACGCAGCGTTTCAACGCTCTTTTTTTATGGAAACTGCTGCTGATTAAGCAAAGCATACACTGCACGAAATTGTATCTATGACCTTGCGACAAAAAGATAGAGGCGACGTGATAGAAGTTGGGCTGGTCGCCTCTATCTTTATAGTATTTAGTCACTCTAAGTTATTCTCTATAGTCCGTTAGTCTATCTATAAAGAAACGTCGGTAACTTTAAAAGCAACTGATTAAGAAGCATACGAAATAGGAGGTTGTTCAGATGCACGCCACTATTCAAAAGCCGATAGATGAGATCATGGCTAACCTAAAACCCGGAGAAAAGGTATTCGTTGTTGGCTGTGATAATTGTGCGGCTAAATGCCATTCGGGCGGAGTCGCTGAGACAGAGGCGATGGCAAAGCGGCTGAAAGAAAAGGGCGCTAATGTTATCGGCTGGTGCGTACCACAACCGCCAGGGGTTTCACTCTGTAAGCTCTCGAATACTAAAAAATACCTTCAGGAGCAATATGCAGACCGGATCAAGGAGGCGGATTCATTCCTGGTTCTCGCCTGCGGGCAGGGATTTCATACCGTTATGGATGCCACCGATGGTGAAATGGTGCATCCCGGTTGCGATACTATATTTGGCGGCGAAACTGTTTCGGATGATTTCATAACTGAATACTGCTCACTGTGCGGCGAATGTGTTGTTGAGTACACGGGTGGACTCTGCCCGGTTACTCTTTGCGCGAAAAGTTTACTTAACGGTCCTTGCGGTGGTGCCAAGAATGGAAAGTGTGAGGTCGATAGAAACCGGGATTGCGGATGGCAGCTAATCTACGACAGGCTGAAGGCGCTGGGGCGCTTGGAGCAGCTTAAGGATTATATAAATCCCAAAGCGCATAGTAAATGGAGTCGGCCCCGAAGTCTTCAACTCGGAGATGGTGAGGCTACCTTTGCTTCTCTGGCTGGTGAACATAAGGTTCTTAATTACGATTAGCAATTTCTGATCATTCAACCTATGGGATATTGAAAAAGGAGCGAACTAATGAGCAAGTTACAACAGGCTCTCGATTCCGGGAAATTCGTCATAACTGGTGAGATTGGTCCTCCCAAGGGCGTAGATATTGAGCGATGTTTGGAAGATGCAGAAAAACTACGTGGGCAGGTAGTCGCCATTAACGTGACCGATTTACAGAGTGCGGTAATGCGTGTAGGCTCACTGGCTCTTTGCACCAAGCTGGTAGAGCGAAAACTCGAGCCTGTATTTCAGCTTACCTGCCGGGATCGTAATCGCCTTGCTCTTCAATCCGACTTACTGAGTGCATGGACTCTCGGTATTAGAAATGTGCTGTGTCTTACCGGTGATCATCCAGTTCTTGGCGATGACCGCGATGCTAAACCAGTATATGACATCGATTCTGTGCAATTGCTCAAGGCTGCCAGCTTTCTCAATGGGGGGCATGATATGTCCGGCCACGAACTGGAGGGCAAACCAGATTTCTTTCTTGGTGCGGTGGTAACACCCACAGCCGAGCCTCTGGAACCACAAATCATAAAGATGGAAAAGAAAATCGCAGCAGGTGCTAAGTTTTTTCAAACCCAGGCTGTTTATGAGCCAGAGTCTTTCGAGCGCTTTATGAATGAAACCCAAAGTTTTACGGTGCCGGTTATAGCTGGTATCGTGGTGCTAAAGAGCGCGGCTATGGCTCGATTCATGAACCAGAATGTCGCCGGGATAAATGTTCCCGAAGAGCTTGTCCAGGAGATGGCAAACACGAAGAGTGAAGACCGTAAAAAAAAGGCTGTTAATATCACAGCCCGAATCATTCGGCAGTTAAAACCACTATGCCAGGGAGTACATATTATGCCTCTGGGCTGGGACGACCTTATTCCGGAGATCATTAAAGAGGCTGAACTTAACTAGTTTAAATAGTTCTAATATATTCTGAAGGATATGGTGGAGCTTCGGTAACAAAAGAAAGAACATTTAAAACTGTATTCGCTCTAGCTATTTAGCCACGTAAGCTCCTAACACTCATAATTGTATCAGCTTATAATACGGTTCACGATAAGCAAAGCCTTCGTACCTTATCTTATGTAGTATTGGGATGGAGCATGCTTCCGATGCCTCGTGGACAGACCGCGAAGCGAACACAGATAGTCTTTCCTCGGTCCCCATAGCAATTTTGTTATCACTGTTTATAAGTCCTTTGAGATATGTCTTTGTGCTGATTGCTCAAGCCTTTTTAGGAATGTAAATAGCTTACCTTAAGCGCCAAGGGCTAGAGTCGCTCTAGTAGAGCCCCGGACGCAATAGGGGAAAATAGCGGCCGCTGATAATTACTTGGGTTTGTGAGACACATACGATACATTTCTTGGTAGTACGACGTTTGGCAGATCTTATGGAGACGACATAGGGCCCGAAGTAGAGGTCTACGGCGGGGAAAATAGAGTAAAAAGGCTGGCTAAAACTGATATCCCGCATTATAGCGTGATATCTACTTAATTAGGAAAAGGATATCGAGGATCGGTTAATTACTAGTGTGTTACTAGGGTCTTCGGAAGGTCAACTCAGAAGGTCGGCCAAAAAGCGACTCAGAAGGTCGAACATGGGGTATTTAGCTGCAGACCACGAAAATCCTAGCTTCAACACGAAGGCATCTTGTCTTACAAACCGTAGCTTTCTATGGTCACACCCTATTCAGGCTGTCGAAATCACGATTAGAGTATCGCTGCAGCTTCAAAAAGTACTTTACTGCCTCGATTGAGTACGAGCAAGCCCCAACGTGTCCATTAGCCTCTGTCCTAAAAGTGTCCTATTTACGCTGACGATTTACAGTATCGGACTAGCACATATAGTTGACAAATCCTCTGTAGAGAGATACATACTATTTCCAAAGCAGATTCGGTAAAAGTTCCCAATACCGAGTTTAAGATGGGAGGA
>DUEY01000016.1 GCA_011174795.1 Dehalococcoidia bacterium | reverse complement strand
TACATTCCAGGACTCCCCGCTCGCATCCTTCCTGCTCGATAAGTTCCCCTTCGTGCTCTATATCCTCCCGCACCAGTTCGACTCCGTACGCGATTTCTTCGGTTGATGTCGTTGCCATCCGCTATGGTGGCTATTACAATAGGGTCAAAGCAGACACAGTCCCCCGTTTTGTTTACAAATCATTTCATTTCAGGATGAAAGTACGACATAGCTTATGAAAGCGCGGCGTTTACACGACTGGCAGATGACACCGGAGGAAGCCCGGCAGGTACAGACGGAGCTGGCGGCAAGGATATCACGAAGGGAGGAGGTCGGTGATGTCCGACTTGTCGCTGGGGTGGATATATCCGCGCCTGATGACCGGGGCTATGCACGTGCAGCGGTCGTAGTTCTCAACTACCCCGAATTAAAGCTGGTGGAACATCGAGTGGTGGAGCAGCGGGTCACCTTCCCCTACGTGCCCGGGCTGCTCTCGTTCAGGGAATCGCCCCTGATCATCGCTGCCTGTGAGAAGCTGGACAGCGAACCCGACCTGATACTGGTGGATGGACAGGGCATTGCCCATCCCCGGAGATTCGGGCTGGCCTCACACCTGGGCCTGCTCTGGGATAGACCGACGGTGGGCTGCGCAAAATCAAGGCTCTGCGGCGAGCATCAACTGGTAGCTCCAGAGCCTGGCTCCCATGCAGAGCTAACCCATAACGGTGAGGTTATCGGAGCAGCGCTCCGCACCAAGCTGAGGACGAATCCACTCTATGTATCGATAGGACACAAAGTGGACCTGCAAGCCGCCATAACCTGGACGCTGAACTGCTGCCTCGGCTTGCGTCTGCCCGAGCCGACAAGGCTGGCCCACCTGGCGGCGGGAGGACGCCTCGAATCGCCTTATGCCGAGGGGACTACATCCCAGTTGAAATTGCAGCTATAATAGAACAGCAGCCCCGGTACAAGAGAGGGAAACATGGAGGAACAGAAGCAGAAGCTGGAGGAGCTGAAGAGGCGCATTTCCGAGATGCTGGTGCATCTTTGACATCGCTTCTAAAGAGTATCAGATAGCCCAGCTCGAAAAAGAAGCCTCACATCCCGACTTCTGGAATGACCAGGAGAAGGCGCAGCAGACGATGCGCCAGGTCTCACGCCTGAAGTATGTTGTGGCCACCTGGCGTGAGCTCGAGAAAAAGGTGGCCGATCTCGCCACTCTCACCGATATA
This sequence comes from Dehalococcoidia bacterium, assembly GCA_011174795.1. Classification (GTDB taxonomy): domain Bacteria; phylum Chloroflexota; class Dehalococcoidia; order SZUA-161; family SZUA-161; genus W281. The sequence continues at coordinate 50,097 of DUEY01000016.1, read as the reverse complement.
TCCCTCGACGAAGATGACCGCTCCCTAGAAGAAGATATCATCCGTGAAATAACGGGCATCGAGCGCTCCCTCGAAGAACTTGAGTTTCAACTTCAGCTCAGCGGTCAGTACGACTCACGAGGCGCTATGCTGGCGATACATGCCGGTGCCGGAGGCACAGAGTCGCAGGACTGGGCACAGATGCTGCTGAGAATGTACCTTCGCTGGGGAGAGCAGCACAGCTACGAGACGGAGGTTATCGAGACCTCCCCCGGGGAGGAGGCGGGGATAAAAAGCGTCCTCATCGAGGTCAAGGGTGAATACGCCTACGGGTACCTCAAGGGGGAACGCGGGGTACACAGGCTGGTGCGCATCTCACCCTTCGATGCCTCCCACAGCCGCCATACCTCGTTCGCACTGGTAGAGGTTATGCCAGCAGTGGACAGCGAGGTGGATGTTACTATCGACCCCGATGACCTCAAGGTGGAGACCTTCCGCTCAAGCGGCCCAGGCGGCCAGCACATGCAGAAAACGAGCAGTGCAGTCCGCCTGACACACATGCCCACCGGCACGGTGGTCACCTGCCAGAACGAGCGCTCGCAGTTTCGAAACAAGGAAACAGCCCTGCGTATCCTCCGCTCACGTCTCCTCGAACAGGAACTGGAGAAGAAAGCAGAGGAACAGGCGAGGCTTAAGGGCGAACACGTTACCGCTGAATGGGGCAACCAGATTCGGAGCTATGTACTCCATCCCTATAAAATGGTTAAAGACCATCGAACCGGGTATGAAACCAGCGATACCTCCGCCGTGCTCGACGGCAAACTCGATGAACTACTGAAAGCATACCTGGCGTCCAGGGTTCATGGTTGATGAAAAGGTTTGTTCCTCTCTTTCTACCGCTGCTTCTCCTTATCACCCTCGCCGCTGGTCCGGCGCAGGCACAGGCGGGACTATCAGCGACTTACAGCGCCGATGTCCGCTTTCCCGAAGCGATAACATTCAACCTTGAAGCTGAAGGCGCTGCTGATATCAACGACATCTTCCTCCGCTACCGGGTGGATATGATAACCACCGTCGAAGCGACCAGCGTCGTCCAGATTGAGTTCGAGCCCGCTACGGCAATCGATATAAACTGGACCTGGGAGATGCGGAAGCTGCTCGGCAGCCTGCCTCCGGGTACGGAGGTTCACTACAGCTGGAGGATAGAGGACGCCAGCGGAGGCAAGCTCGAGACCCCCTGGGCCACTGTGAAATTCAATGACGAGCGTCATGTCTGGAAAAGCCTGACGGAAAGCGATGTAACGCTGTTCTGGTATACGGGTGAGCAGCCCTTTGCCCAGACCCTGCTGGACGCCGCTCATGAAGCACTCGAGAGACTTGCCCGCGACGTTGGGGTGGAACTCGACCAGGCGGTAGAGATATATATTTACGCCAGCCAGTACGACCTCCTCGAAGCCATGATATATCCCCAGGAGTGGATGGGAGGCGCAGCATTTCCAGATTACGGTATCATCGCTATTGGAGTTGCGCCGCACGAGCTGGAATGGGGCAAGAGGGCTATATCCCATGAAATAGCGCACATGGTGATCTACCAGATTGTCTACAATCCCTACAATGATATACCGACATGGCTCGATGAAGGCCTAGCGTTATACGCCGAGGGCGAGCTGAGAGCCGATATCAAGGCTGCACTCGAGGCGGCTATATCAAGGGACAGCCTTATCTCAGTACAGACTATCTCCAGCAGTTTTCCATCAGACTACAATGAGGCGCTTCTCTCCTACGCCGAGAGCTACAGCGTCGTCGAATTCCTCATTCAGGAATACGGTAAGGAGGAAATATTACTTCTCCTCGATATCTTCAAGCGGGGCTCGACTTATGACGACGCACTTCTGGAAGTGTACGGCTTTGATACCGCCGGCCTGGATGACCTGTGGCGTCTCAGTCTGGGGCTTGAGCCCCGGCAGCCGACTCAGACTGCAGTTCCCCAGGTAACAGCGACGCCAACGCCCGACGGTGCGCTGTTTAGCTGCCAGGGAACCACTGACGAAAACCGCCGAGATGGTCTCACCGTTCTCGTTATAACAGGCATCCTGCTGATGCCGGGCATAAGCGAGGTAATTCGATTGAGGGTACGGAGAAACAATAGGTGAAAACGAGAATACCACCGCTTATCATCAGCGTCCTCATTGCGCTTTGCCTTCTTTTCCCATGCTGCAACCTGCTGGAACCAAATCTCCCCGACCTTCCCGATATTCCCGCAGAAGGTACTCTAACCCTCTTCGATGTCAGCCCGCCAACGCTCGATCCAGCGCTTGCGCGCTCTGAGATGTCGGTAAGCTACATTGTCGAGATATTCAGCGGGCTGGTAGCCTTCGACCCCGCGGGCAACCTTACACCCGACATCGCCGAGAGTTGGGAGGTAAGCAATGACGGAACTACCTATACATTCCGCCTGAGGCAAGGCGTGAAGTTCCACGATGGCAAAGAGGTTACAGCCAGCGATTTCAAGTACTCGCTGGAACGCGCCTGCGACCCATCAACCGGGTCGGATATCGCTGAGACTTATCTCGGCGATATCCTCGGCGTCGAGGACAAGCTATCAGGGATAGCCGAGGAGGTCTATGGTATCGAGGTACTTGATGACTATACCCTACGAATTACTATCGATGCACCCAAGAAATACTTCCTGTCAAAGCTGGCTCACCCCGCCGCCTACGTCGTCGACCAGGAAAACGTTGCCTCGGGAAAAGACTGGTGGAAGGAACCCAACGGAACAGGGCCGTTCCGGCTCGATGAATGGCAGGGAGACGATTTCATAATTCTTCAGAGGAATGAGCTCTACTATTTGGAACCGCCAAAAATAGAGTACGTAGTCTATCTGCTCTGGGGCGGGGTGCCGATGATTATGTACGAGAGGGACGAAATCGACGTTGTGGAGGTTTCCACGTCCGATATAGAACGGGTGCTCGACCCAGCCAACCCTCTGCATCAGGAGCTCAACATTATACCCCAACTCAGCCTATCCTTCGTTGGATTTAACTCAGCCAGTCCGCCATTCGACGACGCCAGTGTGCGTCAAGCATTCTGTCACGCCATAGACAAGGACAAGCTCGTCAGGCTGGTATTAAAGAACCTTGTCACCACCGCTGACGGCATACTTCCCCCAGGTATGCCCGGTTATAACGAGGATATTCAAGGTCTGGCTTTCGACCCCCAACTGGCGCGACAGCTGCTCGTGGAATCGGAATACGGCAATGCCACCGACCTTCCACCAATTACGCTGACCTCATCGGGCAGAGGCATGATACCGAGTGATGAGGCAGCGCTGATCGATATGTGGCGGCGCAATCTGGGAATGGAAGTGGAACTGAGACAACTGGAGCCCGAGAAATATGCCTACCTTCTCATGGCAGAAAAGGACGAGTTATTCACCCTCGGCTGGGGTGCCGATTATCCCGACCCGCAGAATTTCCTCGACATCCTGTTCCACAGCGAAACCAGCCATAACATCGGCGAATACAGTAACCCCGAGGTGGATGCTTTATTGGAAGAGGCAAGGATAGAGAAAGACTATGCTGCGCGGATGAGCCTTTACCAGCAGGCCGAGCAGATGCTGGTCAACAATGCCGCCTGCCTGCCCTTGTACTTCGATGTTGAATATATACTGGTCAAACCCTACGTGAAGAACCTACCCCTCACATCGCTCTGGATATCCCGCCTGAAGTACGTCTCCATTGAACCGCACTAGCCACCGCTCTTGCGCCCGTTCCTCAGTTGCTGCCAGACGTAAAACAGGCGCTGCCATGCTATAAGGTTCGAGAGTACCGCTATTATCCACAGCACCACCAGCATCTGGTTGAATATGAGACCGATTGCCAGCAGGATAATCCTCTCCGGGCGGGTGAATAGCCCTACCTCGCATGTCAGCCCCAGTCCCTCAGCACGCGCTCTCACATAGCTGGTTGTCATCGAGCCCACCAGCCCCGCGCCAACGAGTATAATTTCCGTCTCGGAACCCTGATTCGCATAGTATGCCAGCAGCCCGAGGAACAGCGCAGCCTCCGAGAAGCGGTCCAGTGTGGAATCGAGTAGAGCGCCAAACTTCGTGCTGCGCCCGGTAGCCCGAGCCAGCGCCCCATCTATCATGTCAAATGCGCCCGAGAGCAACACCAGAAAGCCGCCTAAAAAAAAGCGGCCCGTGGATAGTATCCAGGCCACAGCAATAGCAATGAGTAAGCCAAGTATAGTTAAAACATCGGGGCTTAGACCCGTTTTCGCCAGCAGCTTCGCCGGGTACCTGTTAATATGCTGCGCCAGAGTGCGTCGCGCCTTGACGAGCCGTGGTTCTTCACTCACGTACCGCTCCGGGGCCACCTTTTTGAAGCTCCCGGTAGTAATCCAGAACCTGGCGAGAAACCTTCTCCCAGCTATAATTCCCGACCTTCGCCTTGCCCGTATTACCCAGCTTCTGCCTGAGCCCCTCATCGTTGAGTAATTGGAAAATGCCATCGGCGAGAGCTTCTTTATCCGCTGGCTTGACCAGCAGCCCTTCAGAACCATGGCTGATAACACCGCCATAGCCCGTGATATTCGAGGCTACCGTCGGCTTGCCGGACGCCATTGCCTCCAGTAAAACCACTCCGAAGCTCTCCTTATCGACAGCAGGAGAGCAAAAAACATCAGCACTTCTGTAGTAACGAGGTAAATCTTCGTAGCTCACGTAACCGGCGAAAACGACGTCCTTGAGTTTCCGCCTCTCGACAATGCCCTGGTATTTACGACAGGAACGGTCCCGGGGACCTACCACGATGAGACGACATTCCGGTAATTTCCGTTTAACAATCTCATAGGCTCCAAGCAGGTACTTGAATCCCTTTCGCTTCTCTATCCTGCCGACAAACAGGATGTTCAATTTACCATCGCTGAACTCGGGTAGAGGCTCCACATCAGCCGCGAAGTGCTCCACATCGATTCCGTTGGGAATTATCGTGTACTCGGCGGGAAAATATTTGCTTACAAATTCCCTCGCAGCATTTGAAACCGCTATTCTACCGTCGAGCTTGTTGAACCACCGATTAAGTATTATCGGCTTCCATATCGGGTAGCCCCAGCTCCTGTGGCGGTAGGCATGGAAGGTGCCAACAATCAGCTCCTGTGACGAATGATGCAATACCGCAGTGGCCAGCGTCGGCATCAATGGCTCATGGATATGAATAACGTCGAATTTTTCCTTTTTGAGCATCTCACCAACGCGATCGGAAAATACGAGCCCCGGCCATACAGGGCTGCGGACAACGGAGCCACTGGCGCGGATAGGCACTGGTCTCCCGAAGACGATGATATCTCCGTTCTTACGGGTTTCATCCGGCTTCGAGGAAGGGGCAATAATCCTTACCTCGTGCCCCATTCGGGTGAAATTATTCTTGATATGGGAGATATGTGTATTCACCCCACCGGGATAAGCATAATCATAAGGCGAAACCAGAGCGATCTTCATAGTTTCCTATTTTCGCTTGCGTTTCTTTACCGTTCTACCGCCACCAGAAACCTTCGTTCCTCCACCCTTACCGCCAGCGATGAAATCCTCGGTCAATATTCGAGCTTCCTCGTCTGTATACTGTACCGGAGGTGATTTCATGAAATAGGCAGAAGGCCCGACAAGGGTGCCACTCAGTCCCCTGTCCATAGCCAGCTTGCAACACCTTATGGCATCGATAACTACCCCTGCCGAGTTAGGACTATCCCACACCTCCAGCTTCAACTCGAGATTCAGCGGCACATCACCAAAGGTGCGCCCTTCCATCCGGAGATAGCACCACTTGCGGTCTTCCAGCCAGGGGACATGGTCGCTGGGACCTATATGGATATTGCCGGGGCCGAGGTCATAGTCAAGCTGGGAGGTTACCGCATCCGTCTTGGATATCTTCTTCGACTCCAGCCTCTCCCGCTCCAGCATATTATAGAAATCGGTATTTCCCCCAAAATTCAACTGATACGTTCTCTCAAGCTTGACGCCGCGCTCACGGAAGAGCCTGGTCAGCACACGGTGTGTGATAGTCGCCCCCACCTGGGATTTGATATCGTCACCGATAAGGGGCAGGCCAACATCCGTAAAGCGTTTCTGCCAGTATTTTTCACGAGCAATAAATACCGGGACGCAGTTGATGAAGCCGCAGCCGGCATCGAGTACCTGCTCCACATACCACTTGGTCGCCTGCTCGCTGCCCACGGGGAGATAGTTGACGACGACATCGGTCTTCCTGTCCTTGAGGATGTTGATCATATCGGCAGTCGAACCGGGCGCCTTGGTGATAATCTGAGAAAGATATTTACCCAGCCCGTCATGTGTCATACCTCGCTCCACCACTACCCCGGTTGAGGGAACATCACAGAACTTCAAGGTATTGTTGGGAGCTTCATATATGGCCTGCGCCAGGTCCTTTCCGACCTTATTACGGTCGATATCGAAGGCAGCCACAAAATTGATATCGCCCACGTGGTAGCCGCCCAGATTAACATGCATCAGCCCGGGTACGAAATCATTCTCTGAAGCATTTCGATAGTAATATACTCCCTGAACCAGAGACGAGGCGCAGTTCCCCACCCCTACTATAGCAACATTTATCTGTCCCAAAATATCACCTCTCCTTTCGAATAGAGCAAATAACCGACTTCCCGTCTATCCCGCCCAAAGGTAACTTGCCTGATATAAAGGCTTATGTTATCCTCGATGCCGCAAGAATGGTTTACGATTTCCACACTCACACATCTTCAAGCGATGGCGCCCTATCGCCACTGGAACTTGTGAGAAGAGCGATTGTTAATGGCTACCAGGCTATTGCAATTACCGACCACGTCGGCATCGGATACCTGGAAAGGCTGATCGCCGAGACTATCGACGATTGCGCCCTCGCCCGAAAGCACTGGAATATCACCGCCATCCCCGGTGTCGAACTCACCCACCTGCCAGTAGCGGCGATTGCGGCAAGCGCAAAGGCAGCCAAGGAAATGGGCGCAAGGCTCGTTGTCGTCCATGGCGAGACCACCGCCGAGCCCGTTGAACCAGGTACAAACCGAGCTGCCGTACAATCCCCGTACGTAGACATCTTAGCGCATCCCGGATTGATAACCTCCGAAGAGGCCAGACTTGCTGCTGATAACAACATCTACCTCGAAATCACAGCCAGAAAGCAACACGCCGCCACCAACAAACACGTCGCCCAAGTTGCCCGCAAGGCTGGAGCCAAGCTCATCGTAAACTCAGACGCTCACGACGAACTCGACTTACTCACTCCTGAACTAGCCTACTCTATCGCTAAAAGCGCTTCCCTCACCGAAAAAGAAATTGCAGAAACACTCCAAAACAACCCGCTGTCCCTTATTAACAAGCTGCTTATGGAGTGATCTGCATAAATCTCGCGACTTAACACTTAGCCTTTGCCGATCCTGAATACCGTTGTCCCACACTTACCGCATTTTCCTTTAGTAGCTGGCTTGCCGTTCTTCAGCTTAACCTGGGTAGGGTTCTGAATATCAACCTTCTTTCTGCACTTGAAGCAATATGCCTGCACTGTGCACCCCCTTCCTAGTCGGTTAGACTATACACACTCGCTATACTAAATGTCAAGCTTTACCCCAGTCTTTGAACGAAAACCTTCAGAGGCCGCCAACAATCCTGCTCCCCGTCGTAGCGTACGATAGCGATAAAGCGTCCATCGCCAGAATAGGCACGACACCGTTCCCCTGAAGGCCAGGCATCCCGCTCCCCCACTAGGGAACGACCATTGCTCAGCGCCTGTGCTTCTTCATTATTAACGGTTACGGACGGCAAGCCGATAACAGCGATATCGATAGGATGTAGGAGCTCAGCCCAGCGCCCTTCCCTGAAAGCCTCCTCCACCTGAGAAAGGGTTACGCTATCATTAATGTGAAAGGGGCCGCTTCTCATTCGAATCAGGTTTCCTACATGGGCACCACACCCCAGCTTTTCCCCCAGGTCATGAGCGAGAGAGCGGATATAAGCCCCCTTGCCGCACTCCACCTCCAAAGTCAATAAAGGGGGCCGCCATTCTAAAATATCGATACGGGATAACTCCACCTTTCTCGCTCTTCGCGGCACCTCTATCCCATCCCGAGCCAGGCGATAAAGTGGTACACCCTGATGCTTTACTGCGCTATACATAGGGGGTAGTTGCGCTATTAGGCCGGTAAAAGAGGCTGTGGCAGCCTCAATATCTCCTCTGGTTAGTGCAGAGATATCGCCCCGACGGGTAATCCTACCAGCAGCATCATAGGTGTCAGTGGCTACACCTAATTCTATTTCAGTACGATAGGTTTTGCCGGCCTCCACCAGGAACTCAAACATCCTGGTTCCCTGTCCCAGGCAGACCGGCAATACACCCGTAGCTTCAGGATCCAGGGTCCCGCCATGCCCCACCCTCCGCTCCCCACTCAACCTCCTGATAGCGGCCACAACTTCAAAAGAGGTTTTTCCTCTGGGTTTGTCCAGATTCAGGATTCCATCAATGGTCAACTCTGGTCCACTTCACCAAGACTTTCGCTTTGAGCCACATCTTCAATCAACTCAAGCAGACGGCTTCCACGCTCGATAGACTCGTCCAGTTCAAAAATGAGTTCGGGGGTATAGCGCAACGTAAGACGGTCGCCCAAACTACGACGCAGAAATCCGGATGCAGCAGCCAGTCCATCCACTACCCGCCCCTTCTCTTCCTCAGAGCCCATAACGCTGATAAAAACCCTGGCATGCCTGAGATCAGGTGAAGTCGATACTTCCGTAACACTTAACAAGCCACCAAGCCGGGGGTCCCTTATCTCACGCAGAAGCAACTCACTTATTTCCTTACGGATAAGGTCATTAACTCGTGCTATGCGACGCGTACTCATCCCACCCCTGTCTGAACCGCTTAGCCTCCCGCCTCTTTCCTGTATGCCTCGATAACATCGCCTTCCTCGAACGCCGAGAATCCATCAATACCCACCCCGCATTCGAACCCGGCCGCCATCTCCTTAACATTATCCTTGAAATGCCTCAGGCTCGATATAGATGACTCATGGATAACCTCGCCGTTACGAAGAACCCTGGCCAGTGCGCCGCGGCTTAGTTTCCCGTCCGCTACATACACTCCCGCTATCTGGCCTTGCCTGACCTTGAAAATAGCCCTTACTTCCGCATGACCCTCCACCACATCAATATAAACAGGCTCTAGCATACCCGCTAAAGCCTTCTCCACATCCTCAACCAAGTTATATATGACCTGGTAATTACGAATGTCAACGCCTTCCGACTCAGCAAGGAGCTTTGCTTCTGGCTCGGGGCGTGTGTTGAATCCGATGATAATTCCCCTGGAGGCAATGGCCAGCATTACGTCATTTTTCGTAATGCTGCCACTACCGGAATGGACAATTCTGACACTAACCGCTTCGCTCCCTAAGCGCTCTAAAGAGCTCCTTATCGGGTCGAGGCTGCCCTGTACGTCGGTTTTGACAATGATATTAAGCTCCTTCACCTGCCCTGTCTGGATTTGAGAGAAGAGATTGCTCAAGCTCGGCGCACCAACTCGCTTCGCTCCCTCTCTCCCGTACTGTCGCTGCTGCGCCCCAACTCGGGCTTCCCTTTCGCTGCCGACTACATTCAGGGCATCTCCAGCCTGTGGAACGCTATTAAGGCCCAACACTCCAACAGGCATGGACGGTCCAGCTTTTCTTACCCGCTTGCCTTTGTCATCGAACATCGCTTTTACCCTGCCCCAGGTTTCGCCAACTACCACGTTTTCGCCGACATGGAGGGTTCCCGATTGAATGAGGACCGTAGCTAAAGAACCCATGCTACTATCCAAACTAGCCTCTATAACTACCCCGACAGCAGGTCGGGTAGGGTCAGCCTTCAATTCCTGAATCTCAGCCACAATGAGCAAGTTCTCAAGAAGATCGGATATGCCATCACCCTGCTTTGCGGAGACCGGGACACAGACTACATCGCCACCCCACTCCTCAATAAGCAAACCATTATCAGCAAGCTGCTGCTTAACCCGGTCCACGTTAGCATTAGACTTATCTATCTTATTAATCGCAACCACTATAGGCACATCCGCCGCCCGAGCATGGTCTATGGCTTCCAGTGTCTGCGGCATAACCCCATCGTCAGCAGCGACGACGAGAATCGCGATGTCAGTAGCCTTCGCTCCTCTAGCACGCATTGTGGTGAAGGCTTCATGTCCGGGTGTATCCAAAAAAGTAATCTTTTGCCCATGGACTTGAACCTGATAGGCGCCAATATGCTGTGTGATGCTTCCCGCCTCGGTGTCAACCACATTTGTTTGCCGTATAGCATCGAGGAGCTTAGTCTTACCATGGTCGACATGTCCCATAATGGTAACCACCGGAGGGCGTGGTTTTTGAGCAGCGCTGTCCTCATCATCAAACCGATACCGCTCAGCGGTCTCCACCGTCTCCTCGGCCGCCTCCGTTGTCTCATAACCCAAATCGGCAGCGACAACCGCGGCGCTATCATAGTCGATCACCTGATTTATGCTGGCCATAATTCCATTTCTCATCAGGTACTTGATCACATCAATAGCACTAACATCCAGAAGCTCCGCCAACTGTCTTACCGAAATCACGTGAGGAATCGCAATCGCGGCCTCTGTTCCTGACCCATCATCAGCCGGAGCTTTATCCTGCCCGACATCCTCTTCTTTACCAACCTTTCGCTTCACGTAAAGGCTCCTTTATAACCAACTCATGGTAATACCTCAGAAGCTTCAACCACCTCAGGTAAGGTCCTGCTATATGCTACAAGCTCAGCACGCTCAGCAGCTACAATATCAGAATTCAGCGTGCGTTCCAACCTCTTCCTCGCCAATCCAATCTCCCAGCATTTCTGCTGTTTGCAAAGGTATGTTCCCCGCCCCGCCTTCTTTCCTCTCAGGTCTATCTCTACAGAGCCACCGGGAGTGCGCACGATTCTCACCAGTTCCCATTTTGGTCTCTTTTTTCTACATGCTATGCATGTACGCTCAGGAAAGTGCTTAACACGCTTTAGAGGCTTCACCATCCGCTGCTTTTACTCCTCAACAACCTCTTCATATTCATCCTCAACGGTCACACGAGGAGCTTTTCTCCCTCTCCTCGCCTTAGCATCCTCCAATCGCTCCTCTCTTGACGGCTTCTTCTTTTTCTTCTTACCCTTTTTACCGACCTCAGGACCGACCGCCGCAGTAGCAAAGATATCTTCAGCGAAGCGAATCTTGGGTTTCACGGCAGGCTTTTCTTCCTCAGGAGGTGCCTCATAGGGGACTAATTCAGCCTCGACCTCCTCCACTGCCTCCTCTACTTCCTCGATAAGCTCGGCTTCTTCCTCAACACCAACCTGAGGTACTTCTATCTCTTCCTTAACCGGTTGTGGGAGTATATCAAGCGCCTCGAGCCGCTCCCTAACCTCTTCAAGAGCTTTCTTGCCGAAGCCCTTCATCGCGAGTAAATCCTTATCGCTCTTTTCCAGAAGCTGCCCTATCTTGGTAATCCCAACTCCGAGCAGCAAGCCGAATGCTCGCGACGAAAGGCCGAGCTGCTCCAATGGCCTCTCATACAGCTCTGGATGCACCGCAGGTACATGCGGTTTCTCCTTCTTTGCCGCTATCTTTTCCTTAGCCGGAACAGCCTCTTCAGGCTTCTCCGCCGCTACGGCCAGCCTCTCCGACTCTGCGGCACTGGCGCTCTTTATGTCTATCCTCCAGCCCGTAATTCTGGCAGCAAGCCTGGCATTCTGCCCCTCTTTTCCGATTGCCAGAGAGAGTTGATTGTCAGGAACGACAACCATAGCCGTATTCTCTGCTTCATTAATGTCAACACTGACTACCTGCGCCGGGCTCAGTGCATTGGCTATATAAACTTTGGGATCATCATCCCACTGGATAACATCTATCCGCTCGCCATTAAGCTCGTTAACTACGTTTTGAATTCTGACACCCCTCAGCCCAACGCAGGAGCCTACAGGATCCAGGCCTTCCATGTTCGCAGCCACTGCTACCTTACTGCGATAGCCAGGCTCCCGTGCAACTGCTTTAATCTCCACATTACCGTTATAAATCTCAGGAACCTCTAACTCAAAGAGACGCCTTACCAGATTCGGGTGTGAGCGAGACATCACGAGCCGTGGCCCTTTATTTGTCTTGTTAACCTCCAACAGGTAGAGTTTAAGTCTTTGCCCCATTCGATAATGCTCACCCCTCACCTGCTCGCCCGGAGGCAATATCCCCTCCGCTTTTCCGAGGTCAATAATAACCTGTCGCGGTTCTATCCGCTGAACTACGCCACTGACGATGTCCCCCTCCTGGTCCGCGTATTCACCAAATATGAACTCTCTCTCAGCTTCTTTAAGGCGTTGTAGTACAACCTGCTTAGCAGTTTGTGCCGCTATTCGTCCCGAGTGAAAGGAGGTTGTCTCAAAGGAGATGGTTTCGTCTACCTTGATATCCTTCTTTATTTTACGTGCCTCAGCAAGCAATATCTCCTTGTAGGGATCGTTCACCTCTTCCACGACAATTTTGGTAGCGTAAACCTTGACATCGCCGCTGGCAGGGTGAATCTTCACCGAGATATCCTGGCGTGCCCCAACTTCGTCTTTCTTGAAAGCAGTTACCAGCGCAGCCTCAACCGCTGCGAAGACCACTTCCTTCGGCAGGTTTCTCTCTGCAGCTAACTGGGTAATGGCAAGTAGAAAATCTGTTTTCATCTTGCCCCGACCTCCTTATAAACACCGCTTCCCTTAAACTAACAAAAAAGTGGGTTATACCCACTTCGCTCCATGTCTGTAGTGAGCGAAGTATAGCATTTTTTAAAATTTAATGCAACCCCCTCGCACTCGAACAAGCCTGACGAGATACCATCACTGGCTATTCATCATATATCTTGTGCCTGGATAAAGTAGAGGGCGTTTCAAAAACGCCCTCCACAGATTGCTCTTCTTCTGTTGTGTTTTGTCTCGAGCCCGGCTCTTTCTCTCGGTGTTTAACACCGAATGAGGTCTCTTATCGCCAGACTGGCCTCCTCTTACTCATCGAGCCGAGTTCAAGGCCGGCCCGCCCTGCCTCTCGGCAGGGCCTCAACTGTCAATCTGCCACACCCCTAAAAGTCCGTGAAGCCTCATAGGCACCTCCCTCCTGAATTCGGGGCTCTATTTGGCTCCGTGTATAAATACTACATCACGTAGCCTTTTTTGTCAATGCACAGTATGCGAATATGGCATGTTAGAAACCCTCAACCCAGCAGCTCCTTCAGCCTGTCAGCTACCTCATCCAGAGGTACAAGCTCAGATTCTCTATCCCTGCGCATCTTCAACTCGGCGCTATTCGACTTCAGGGCGCGCTTGCTCACAACGAGCCTCACCGGCATCCCCAGAAGGTCAGCATCGTTGAATTTAACCCCCGCTGACTCATTGCGATCGTCGATGAGTACCTCGATACCGTTCTCTTCAAGCTCAGTGTAAAGCTTCTCAGAAACTGAGACCACCTGCTGGTCATCCACGCCCAGTGCACAGAGATAAACGTGATATGGCGCTATAGGAACAGGCCAGATAATTCCATCCTCGTCGTGGTTCTGCTCGATGGCCGCCGCGAGAAGCCTTCCCAGGCCTATACCGTAGCAGCCCATGACCATAGGTTTCTGATTACCATCTCTATCAAGGTAAAAAGCCGCCTGCTTCTGGCTGAAAATGGTTCCCAGCTTGAAGATGTGCCCTACCTCGATACCACGTGTTGACCGCAACTCGCCGCCGCAGCGGGGACACCTGTGCCCTGCCTCAGCCTGAGCGATATCGGTGATGATGTCCACCTTGAAGTCACGACGATAGTTGGTGTTCTTGATATGGGCATCCGGCTTGTTGGCGCCAACGACAAAGTTTTGTCCCAAATTTATCGAGTCGTCAGCTACAATCTTAATCCCTTTAAGCCCCACCGCAGACGCCGACCCTGCCACAAGCCCTGCTTCCTTTACCTCTTCATCGCTGGCCAGCCTCAACTCAGAGCATTTCAGAGCGTTCCTCAGCTTAACTTCGTTTACCTCGAGGTCACCACGTATTGTAATAAATATCAGTTCACCATCCGCCGAGTAGAAAACAGCCTTAAGGGTGCGATCCCTGGTCACTCCAAGGAAATTTGCCACTTCTTCAATGGTCCTGGCCCCGGGAGTAGCCACCTCTTCCATGGGCAGCAGCGCCTCCTCCTCCAGATGCGACTTGGCGCATTCCGCCCTCTCTACGTTCGCCGAATAGTCGCAGTCGCCACAGTAGATAACCTCGTCCTCGCCTGTTTCAGCAATCACCATGAACTCATGTGAGTCCTTCCCCCCGATAGCCCCGCTGTCGGCTTCGACCACAACAGCCTCAAGGCTACAGCGGGCATAGATATTTCTATATGCCTCTTTCATCTTCTGGTAGCTGAGCTCCAGCGCTTCCTCATCGATATCGAAGCTGTAGCAGTCTTTCATGGTGAACTCGCGTACCCGCACCAGCCCGCCACGGGGACGGGGCTCATCGCGGAACTTGGTCTGAATCTGGTAAAGCATCAGGGGCAGGTCACGGTAGCTTCTCACGTTGCGGCGGGCGAGGTCGGTAATCACCTCCTCGTGAGTAGGTCCAAGGACCAGCCTACGGTCTCTGCGGTCCTTGAGGGTAAACAGCCCCTTGCCGAAGGCAAAGTCCCTGCCGCTTTCCTCCCATATCTCGAGAGGCTGGAGGACAGGCATACTCAGCTCCTGTCCGCCGGCGGCATTCATCTCCTCACGTATTATCTGCTCGATCTTGCGCAGCGACCGCCACGCTAGGGGAAGATACGAATACACCCCCGCCGCCACCTGCTGAACCATTCCCGCCTTAAGTAAAAGCTGGTGGCTCACGGTCTCTGCATCAGCAGGCACTTCACGCAGGGTTTTACCGAACATCTTCGACAGGCGCATCTCTTTATCCTTCACCTATGATATTGAGCACTATCATCGCGATGCCAAGCGCTACAAGCATTGTCCCTATAATTCGACCCAGAGTTAACGGTGAGACCCTGTTAGCCCATCTTGCTCCGGAACTCGCCACTAACACCGTGGGAACGCTGGCAATGAGAGCAGCGTAGACATCAATATTGCTGCGTAAGCTATAGCCCATAGCCCCAGAGAAAGCAGTTATTGCCATTATAAGCGAGGATGTGCCCACTGCCAAGTGCAGCGGATAGTGCAGCACAAAGACAAGGATGAGCAGAAACATTATGCCGCCGCCAGCTCCGAACAGCCCGCACGTTATGCCGACGAACAGCCCCAGGCCAAGTGCAGAGAGCCTGCTTTTCGTGGTCATTGCCGGAAGAGACCCTTCCGAAATTGCCGAGCCCTCCGCTAAGGCGGCCGTCTTTCGCACCCCCCTGACCCACAATATGAGGCCCATCGGTATTAGGAAGAACCCGAAGAGACTGCCCATTCCTATCGGCGGTATCATGTCGGCAAACGCACTCCCCGCCTGTGCACCGGCGATAGAGGCTAAAGCAATCCACAGGGCAGGCCTGACATAGATATTGCCATGGCGGTAATAGACAAAGGCAGTAACCGACGAGGCGACTACAGTGATGAGCAGACTGGTGCCGATGGCAGTATGGACAGCGTAGCTCAGTGACAGTGTCAGGGCAGGGACGATCACCATTACACCGCTGGAGCCTATAATACCGGTCACTAAACCAGCGGTTGCCCCGATCAGAAGGATAGCGGCTATTTCAACAGCGGAGAACAATCACTCTACCTTAATGAGCAGAGGTGATGATAGCTAACGCATCAGTGAAACTTGCCGAAGCGCTGCAGCTTTTTATTTCAATCAGAACGCCTCTACCTCCACCATCAGCGCCTTTAGGAAGTCTGGCTCATCCACCGTCCGCACCTTCTGTCCCTTTTTGAAGATGACACCCCTGCCCTTGCCACAGGCGATACCTACATCAGCATCCTTCGCCTCGCCCGGGCCGTTCACCACACATCCCATCACAGCCACCTTAATCGTTTTCTCGACCCCTTTCAGCCTTTCCTCGACATCTTCAGCCAGCTTCACAATATCGGTCTCAGCACGGCCGCAGGAGGGACAGCTAACCAATATCGGGCCCCGCTCCCTGAGCTTGAGCGACTTGAGTATCTCATAGGCGCACTCCACCTCCAGGCAGGCATCCGCTGTGGTAAGCGATACCCTGATAGTATCGCCTATACCCTCATAGAGCAAAATCCCCAGACCTGCTGCGCTGCGGATAGCTCCAGACCAGGGCAACCCTGCCTCGGTTATACCCAGATGCAACGGGTACGGAATCCTCTGAGCAATAGCACGATACGCCTCCACGGTGCTGAGGACATCGAACGCCTTTACCGATACCTTTATCAAGTCGAAATCCAGGCTTTCCAGCAGGCGGACCTCGTCAAGGGCGGCATCAACCATGCGCTCAACCACCGAAGCGTCCTTTTTTAATGAGCGGGGCAAGCTGCCCGCATTAACTCCGACACGGATAGGAACGGCCCTGTCTTTGGCAGCACGAACAACGGTGGCAATCTGGTCGCGGTCACTGATATTACCCGGATTCAACCTGAGCCCGTCTACGCCGGCATCCAGCGCCGCCAAGGCAAGGCGGTAGTCGAAATGAATATCGGCAATAACAGGAATAGCTATCTTCTTTTTTATGTTAATAATTGCGCGAGCAGCCTCCATATCAGGCACCGCTACCCTGATGATCTCACAGCCGCATTCTTCAAGCCGGCGGATTTGCTTCACCGTAGCTGCTACATCCCTGGTATCGGTCTTAGTCATCGACTGAACCACAACACGACCTGCACCACCAACCTCTACTCCGCCTACCCTGACCACTCTGGACGCCCTGCGCTTGTTCATGGCACAAGGCTCTCCCCTCTGATTGCACGCAGTATATCGTAATAGGTTATCACCACTATCAAGCCCATCAGCATCATGAAGCCGACGAGATGAACCATCGCCTCCGTCCTCGGCGAGACACGCTTCCCTCGCCGTACGATCTCTATGAGGACAAATACAATCCTGCCGCCGTCGAGTGCCGGCAATGGAAACAGATTGATTATCGCCAGATTCAGGCTGAGAAATGCAGCGAACTGAAGAAGGTACGAAGGCCCCGCTTCATTCGCCTCACCCGTGAGTTGAAAGATAGCGACAGGGCCACCCACCTCAGGCGCCTCCTTCTGCACAAACCAGCTCTTCACCTCGTTCCTGATCAATTCGAACGTCTGCCAGAGCGTTGTCGCGCTTTTCGGTACCGCTTCCCAAAATGGGTCAGATTCGCTAATCGTGCGAAGATTCACCGGCTCCGGGTATAGGTTAATCCCCATCGCGCCCTCCCCTTCAGGAGGGTCCCAACGGGGAATGAGTGTTACTGTTTCTATAGTGCCATCCGGCTTAAGCAGTTCAAGGGTCGTTTCTTCGCCAAAGCTTAAGTGAGTATAGTAGAAAACATCACCTCTATTTTCAACAGCATTTCCGTTCATACTGAGTATGGTATCCCTCGGCTCAATCCCGGCTTCCATAGCTGGCGAGTCAGGAGCAATGCCCTCTATCAAAATATCCTCTACATTGACCTGTCTCGGAACCATGAAAGCTATGGTCAGCAATATGATGGGAAGCACTGCGTTCATGAATGAGCCCGCGCCCAAAACCACCAGCCTGACCAGCGGCTTTTTACTGGCAAGGCTCCTCGGGCTGCTGGGGTCTTCCTCCCCAAGGAGTTTGCAGAACCCTCCCAGGGGAATCCAGTTCAGCGAGTACTCGGTTTCACCGCGCTTTCTGGCATATATCCTCGGTGGATACCCTATGCCAAATTCCTCGACCTTCACTCCAAAAAATCTGGCGGTGGCATAATGCCCGAGTTCATGGACAAAGATGAGAAGTCCAAGGATAAGAAGAAATACTATTATGGTTACTACTATCATCCACTACCTCAAAACTAACGCGCGGGCGGTCTCCCTCGCCCAGCCATCCGCCTCAAGAACCTGCTCCAGCGAGGGATGTTCCACCCCCTCGTGCCGGTCAAGGGTCCTCTTTATCAGGGTAGCGATATCGGTAAAGCTGATTTTCCCCGTAAGGAAAAGCTCTACTGCCACTTCGTCGGCAGCGCTGAGCACCGCGGTATAGGTACCCCCCTTTTCCCCAGCCTCCACCGCCAGCTTTAAACAGGGGAACCTGTTCACATCAACCGCCCCGAAGTCAAGCAATCCTAACTTCCCGTAATCGACCCCGACACGGAACGGGCCCTCCCATCGCTCTGGATAGGTCAGAGCATATTGGATGGGCAACCGCATGTCCGGCAGGCTTAGCTGCGCCTTCGCTGAACCGTCAACGAACTCCACTACGGAGTGTATTATGCTCTGGGGATGAAGTACCACTTCCACCTGGGCAAAGGGAATGCCGAACAACCAGTGCGCCTCGATAACTTCCAAGCCCTTGTTCATCAGCGTAGCGGAATCAATAGTGACTTTTGCACCCATCTGCCAAGTAGGGTGGTTCAACGCTTCTTCCGGGGTGACTGCAGCCAGTTGCTCCGAGGAATACAGCCGAAAGGGACCGCCGGAGGCGGTTAAAATGAGCCGGGCGACTGTTGTACTTTCCTCACCACGCAGGCACTGCCAGATAGCACTATGCTCGCTATCTATAGGCATTATTTCGACCTTATGGCGCCGAGCTTCCGCAGTCACTATCTCGCCCGCCATCACCAGCACCTCTTTATTTGCCAGAGCAACCGTCTTGCCTGCGGTAATCGCAGCCAGAGCAGGACCCAGACCAGCCCTCCCGGCAGTTGCCAGAACTACGAGGTCGACATCGGGATGAGAAGCAAGTTCCTCAAGAGAAAGACGTTTTGCTCCCGCTATTTTCTCGCTATCCTCTGCAGAGTCAGCACCAACAAAGCGAGGCCTGAATTCAGCAATCTGCTTTTCCAATAAAGAAACGTTCTTCCCACAAGCCAGGGCAACGACCTCAAATCTCTCAGGGAAAGCACGAACAATCTCCAGGGTCTGACGACCTATCGAGCCTGTGGAACCGAGCACTACCAGCTTTTTCATCCTATAAACCATCTCAGACAATAGTATACCACCACCCCAGTGAAGACGACGCTATCGAGACGGTCGAGAATACCACCATGACCGGGAATCAGCGACCCTGATTCTTTCACCCCCATGATCCTTTTCAGCTTTGACTCAGCGAGGTCGCCCAGTTGGGCAAAGACGCCCACCAGAAAGCCTATAACCACCAATTTGCCGTAACCGATATCCAGCGGTTCCTCGAGAATCAGCGCCAGAATGACCACAGCCGCTATCGCCCCCACCAAACCGCCTACAGCCCCCTCCCATGTCTTCGCTGGTGATATCGCAGGCGCCAGCTTGTGTCTGCCGAAAGCACGCCCCGTAAAATAAGCGGTGGTATCCACGGCGAACGTGGAGAACAGGGCCAGTAGAACCCAATCCCGGCCATCCCAGCCATAATCCTCACCGGAGTTCATTAAAAGAATCCAGTGCCCCAGAAGCCACCCTACATAGAACACTCCAGCCAGAATCCATGCCCAGTTGTAAAGAATCTTCTCCCGAGGGGAGCCCTGAAGAATAACGAGAAGCAGAGAAAAAATTATCGCTGATGCTATTAAAGACGAGGTTACCAGAATCCATGTGCTTTCTGAGCTGTAAGAATGCGCATAGTAAGCATTAGAGATGAAGAACAGAACCCATATGGTACCAAAGCAGGTCAGAGGTTGCCACCGCTCGGTGGTAAACATAGCGTAGAACTCAATGGCGCCGAGGAGAGCAGCAATAGCCACTACGATAGAAAACCAGGGGTCACCGAACCAGATGGCAACAAAGAGGATAGGGAGGAAGACTGCTGCGCTAATTACTCTTTGCCGGAGCATCCTGCGATGAGAAACCAAGGGCTCAGTTCTCTCAGCCCTCTCTCGCCTCTCCTTCCGCTTTCAATCCGCCGAAACGTCTCTCGCGTTGACTATACGCTACTAACGCTTCCTCGATTTCCTTCTCACCAAAGTCCGGCCATAAAGTCGATGTGGAATAGAACTCACTATAAGCTGTCTGCCAGATGAGGAAATTGCTCAACCGTATCTCACCGCCGGTACGGATAACCAGGTCTGGCTCGGGCACATCTGCGGTATAGAGATAGCTACTAAAAACAGATTCGGTTATTTCTTCAGAGGGGATTCCATCCTGAATAATCCGACGAACCGCCTCCAAAATCTCGGCGCGCCCGCCATAATCGAAAGCGATATTTAGAACCATCCCAGGATTATTCTTAGTCATCTCAAGAGCCTCTTGAACCTTATCTTGCAGCAGTGGCGGCAGCCCATCGATTCTACCCAGGTGTCTTAACTTAGCGCCCCGCCTGTGAAGCTCTCTGGTCTCACGATCGATCATCTCGGCCAGAATACGCAATAAGCCGTCGACTTCCTCCCCCGGACGCCTCCAGTTCTCAGTAGAAAATGCATAAAGGGTAAGATATTTCACCTGGTACGCATCGAAGCACTCGACAACACGGCGGACATTATCCGTACCAGCTCGATGGCCAATAAGGCGGGGAAGACCTCGTTTTTCAGCCCACCGCCCATTTCCATCCATAATAATGGCTACGTGTTTGGGGAGCGGAAAAATTTTTTTCACGGATGATACTGCAGCCCTTAGTCCTGCCACCACCCACCACCTCTGCATTAGAATTCTAGGAGTTCAGTCTCTTTGCCCTTTGCTATTTGATCGATTTCCTCGGTAGACTTATCAGTGAGCTGTTGCAGATGGCCCAAAGCACGCTTCTGCTCATCCTCAGAGATCTCCTTACTCTCCTTGAGGTCGCGTAGCTTCTCAAGCCCCTCTCGTCTCACGTTGCGAACAGCCACCTTACCATCCTCAACCCTTTTCCGCACCATCTTAACTAACTCGTTACGCCGTTCCTCTGTAAGCTGAGGAAGAGACAGCCTGATCACATTGCCATCGCTTGCCGGAGTGAGTCCCAGCTCCGACTTGAGAATAGCCTTTTCTATATTTGGTAAAATATCCTTTTCCCAAGGCTGAATGACAATCATCCGGACATCAGGTACAGCGACGCTGGCAATCTGCTCAAGCGGGACCGACACCCCATGGTAGTCTACCCGTATATGGTCTACAAGGCCCGAACTGGCTCTGCCTGTACGGATTGATGCCAAATCGTCCTTTAAAACCGATACCGCCTTACGCATTTTGATCTCGGTATTCTTAAACACTTCCTCTACACTCATCTACACTACCTCAACTACAGTCACAATGACAAGCCTTAGGAATCAGACGTCCGTTCGAAAACACTTTTTCAGCAATCGCGTGAGATTCACTCCGCCAGCTATCCGCCCGCGTTAACCACTGTGCCTATGAGTTCACCGACAATCACTCGCTCAATGCTGCTTGGAGCTTGAAGATCGAAGACTATGATAGGAAGGTTATTATCCATACAGAGCGAGAGTGCAGTGGAATCCATTACCTCAAGTCTCATGTTCAGCGCGTCTATGTAGCTCAGCTTATCATATTTCTTCGCCCCAGTATTGGACAGAGGATCCGCGTCATAGACCCCATCAACCTTGTTCTTAGCCATAAGTAATACATCAGCACTGATCTCAATAGCTCGCAAAGCGGCCGCTGTATCAGTGGTCATGTAAGGATTGCCGGTGCCCGCAGCGAAGATAACTACTCGTCCCTTCTCAAGATGCCGGATAGCACGTCTCCGAATATAAGGCTCGGCAACCGCCTGCACCGGTATCGCACTCTGTGTCCTCGTATCCACCCCCTCCCTCTCCAGGGCATCCTGAAGCGCAAGCCCATTAATTACCGTTGCCAGCATACCCGCGTAATCAGCGGTAGCCCGGTCCATCCCTCTTTCCTCAGCGGCCTGCCCCCGCCAGATATTCCCTCCACCCACGACAATAGCAACCTGAACCCCGCCGTCCACAACGTTTCTCAGTTGACAAGCGATATTCCTCAACGTGTCAGCATCAATACCGAACTGGCTCTCACCCATGAGAGCCTCACCACTAATCTTCAGCAGAACACGTTTATACTTCGGACTGCTCATCCTGCCCATCTACCCCCAACTCAAATCGAATAAACCTTCTTATCTTAACGTTCTCCCTGACCTTAGCCACTGCCTCAGCGATAATATCCTGAACTTTTTTTCCGGGGTCTTTTATAAACGGCTGAAGTAAGAGGCAATCCTCCTCCTCGAATTCTGTACCCTCTGGTATATCCTCAGCACCGACATAGCTGGGACACGTAGCAACCACCTGCATCGCTAGGTCATGGGCCAGTTCTTTAAACTCCGGAGTTCGAGCTACGAAATCGCTCTCGCAATTAATCTCCACCAAGGCACCTATTCGCCCACCTGCGTGAACATAAGACTCTACCAGCCCCTGCCTGGCGATACGATTCTCCTTTTTTTTAGCAATCTCGTAACCACGCTCGATAAGCTTTTCAGCAGCGGCTTCAATATTGCCATCGGCATCCTGCAAGGCGCGCTTACATTCCATTATGCCGGCACCTGTTTTATCACGTAATTCCCTAATCGCTTCAGTAGAAATCTGCATGTAACCCCTAATCCTCGCTCTCTACAGAAGCTGGCTCGGTCTCCTCAGGCTCCTCCAGCTTCTCGCTTTGCTCCATCTCACCCTCCTCCTCAGGCTTCTCACCTCTAACCGGTTCATCAGGCTCAAAAACAGCCTCATAGTCAGCCGGAAGCTCCAACTCAGCCTCCTCCATCTCCTTTGCAGCCTTAGCCTCCAGCGCCTGCTTGCCTTCTAATACGGCATCGGCAATAACGCTACAGAAAAGAGCTACAGCCCTGATCGCATCGTCATTGCCAGGGATAGGATAGTCGACTTCGTCAGGATCACAGTTGGTATCTACAACTGCGACGATAGGCACTCCAACCCGTCTCGCCTCCGCAATAGCATTCCTCTCCTTGGTGGGATCGATGATAAACAAAGCCCCTGGAATCCGCGTCATCTCTTTGACACCGCCCAGCAACCTGTTAAGATGTGCTATCTCCTTTTCCAGTTTCAAACCTTCCTTCTTGGGTAAGCGCTCGAACTCGCCTCTCTCCTTACGATCCTCAAGGCGGACGAGGTAGTCAATACGCGACTGAATAGTGGAGAAGTTGGTAAGCATTCCCCCGAGCCAGCGCTGATTGACGTAGAAAACACCACAGCGTTTGGCCTCCTCCTCAATAGCCTCTTGCGCCTGTTTCTTGCTCCCAACGAAAATGATATCCTCGCCTTTCTCCGCCGCCTCACGCATGAAATCACAGGCCTTTTCCAGCAAAACAACAGTTTGTTCCAAGTCGATTATGTGTATGCCATTACGCTGACTAAAAATGTAAGGCTTCATCTTGGGATTCCATCGCGCTACTTGATGACCAAAATGTACTCCGGCCTCCAAGAGCAACTTCATCGAAATGGGTTCTGCCATTGCTATAAGTTCCTTATCCTCTCCAGGTTATATAATTACACACATTCTTTTAGCCAGCCGAACACGGCTGGCTGAATGAGTTTAACATAGGCACTGATAAAAGGCAAGAGTAAGCCGCCCTTGACAAGGCTAAGCTAGGATGCTACATTATTCTTGGTTAGCACTCTTAAGTATTGAGTGCTAATGCTGCCCAACGAGATGCGGCGACCTCGTCTAAGAGGCGTTTTTTATGTGAGGTTAGAGTTGCCAATCTACGAATACATATGTAGTAGTTGTAGCAACAGATTCGAACGAAGGCAAAGGTTCGACGAAGAGCCAGTGGCTAACTGCCCTCTCTGTGAGGGTAAGGCCCGCCGCGTAATCCATTCTGTGCCCATCCTCTTCAAGGGAAGCGGCTTCTACTGTACCGATCATGGCAGAAGCTCGATGAAACATACCAGCCGCAGAGATGATGACAAAGAGACAAAAGCAGAAGAAAAGGCAAAGGTAACGGCAGAAGCAAAGGCCGACACAAAGACAGAGGCCAAACCAGAGGAAGGCGGTTGAGAGCCCTTATCCAGCGGGTCTCCCGTGCTTCAGTTAGCATCGAAGGGCAACCCATCACTACCATCAATCAAGGCCTCGTGGTGCTTCTCGGGGTTGGTGATGGTGATTCCGATGCCGACTCCCACTACCTAGCAGAAAAAATTGCTAACCTGCGTATCTTCTCCGACGAGGCTGGAAAGTTCAATCTATCCGCTCTGGATATTGCCGGTGAACTATTAGTAGTCAGCCAGTTCACTCTCTTTGCCAGTACCCGCAAAGGACGCCGTCCCAGCTTTACCGATGCCGCCCCACCTGAGAAAGCTGAGCCACTGATTGATAAATTCGTCCACTATCTGCGTAACGCGGGATTACAGGTTAAAACCGGTCGCTTCCAGCAGCATATGCTGGTCGAGATCCACAACGATGGGCCCGTCACCATCTATATAGATAGCGAAGAACGACACCAGCCAAGGCACTAGCATTAAACTCAATCTCTTTTCCTGAATTTAGCAGCTCGGTTGGCGATTAAAGCTGCCACTGCACCCGCAGGAATTCCCCCATCAATGTTGACAACCGATAAGCCCAGGGAACAAGATTGCAGCATAGCCATCATGGCGGCAACGCCCTTTCCGCCAAAACCGTATCCAAAAGATGTCGGAACAGCTATCAAGGGCACATCTACCATGCTTGCCAGCAGCGTGGGCAGCGCACCCTCCCTGCCAGCAACCACGACAATTACATCGACGTCCTGTGCCAGCATCTCTTTCAGCGGGGGCAACAGTCTGTGTACTCCCGCCGCTCCCACATCGTAGGCCGTTGTAACCTCACATCCCATCTCCGAAGCCATCGCCCTGGCTTCCTCAGCAACAGGAATATCGGAAGTGCCCGCCGTGATTATTCCCACTCTCCCCCCTGTAGCCCTCGCCGTAAAATCCTTACTTCTCATCACCACAGTCCCCGTATCCATACCTTCCTTTGGTAAACCGTGTTTTGCTACTACCGCCTCCAGAGCCGCAAGATGCTTCTCGGTAACTCGACTTATGATCACCCTTCCCGTCTTATCCAGGGTTGTTGACGCTATCTCAGCCACATCATCCGGTGTTTTGCCCTCAGCAATAACGACCTCAGGTACGCCATGTCTGATTTCCCGACCTACATCCAGCCTAGCTAAATCACCAACCTCCTCCAAAGCTAACGCCTTGAGAGCCTTCTCAGCTTGGTCCAAAGTGATTTCACCCCTCGCCAGCTTCTCAAGCACTTCTCTCAACAAGAAAACCTCCTAAGACACATAAGGTGCACAATACATGTGCACGTAGTATACTAGTCTTAATCGAGAAATAAAAGGGGAGATCTATGTCAAAGGATAATAGACGCATCCTTGTCTTTGACCCTCAGATAGCCGGTGTATCAGGGGATATGATAATTGGCGCCCTGCTCGACCTCGGCGCAAACACCACATCAGTTATCGAGGCAATGAGAACACCTGTCAAATACTTGCCTGGATGTAAAAACCTGGAGATTGGGGTTAGAGATACCATCAGCAGAGGTATACGAGCTAAAGCGCTCGATATTAAGATTGAAGAGGAGGTCATCCACAGGACTGCAGTTGAACTCATAGAAGCGGCATCCACATGCCTACAGGATTTGCAGCTCTCTGACAAAGCCAAACAGTTTGCCTTAGACTCAATAAACGCCCTCGTTTCCGCCGAGGCACAAGCTCATGGGCAAAGCGTGCAGGAAGTAAATCTCCACGAAACTGCTTCTGCCGATACCCTCTCCGATGTCATCGGCACTGCCGCTGCACTTGATGATTTAGGCCTTTTCACAGATGCAACCGTCTATTCAACCCCAGTCGCTGTCGGGGGCGGTTCGTTTCAGTTCTCCCATGGCTCGGTCTCATCCCCCGCACCAGCCACAATAGAAATACTACGTTCTAAAGGCTTCCTTACCATCGGAGGACCCGTCGAAGCCGAACTTGCTACACCAACAGGGGCTGCGCTCCTGACCACCCTGGTACATCACTCTGTCAGGTTCTATCCGCCTATGAAACCAATCGGCATTGGCTACGGCGCAGGCTCAAAGGAATTTATCGAGATGCCTAATGTACTGAGGGTTGTCCTAGGCGAGACCTGTGACTTCGGGCTCTCAAGTGACTATGTATATTCGATCGAGACCAATATCGATGATGCAACCGGAGAAGTAATAGGTTGCGCCATGGACAAGATGCTTCAAGAAGGTGCCAAGGATGTGATAGTGATACCAACATTAACCAAGAAAGGCAGGCCGGGACATATCGTCAAAGTAATAACAGATTTCTCAAGCATAGAGCGCATGTGTAGAATCCTGATAGAAGAGACAGGCACGCTGGGAGTAAGAATTCAAGCATGTGAACGGCGGATCCTTGCCCGGGAATCTTTGCCCGTTGAGGTAATCGTCGATGACGTAAAGCAAATCGTCAATGTAAAAGTAGCCAGAAGCACACGAGGACAAATTATCCAGGTCAAGCCAGAATACGATGACGTTAAGAAGCTGGCAGACCAAACAGGCAAGCCTCTGAGGGAGCTTGAGGACGTGGTGAAACAGAAGGCCATCGAAGCTCTGATGTAGGCGAGAAGCCATGAACAAAACCGAGCGCAGACTGTGGAGTAAAAGAATAGATGAGCTTGTGGAAGCATTGAGGCATAAGGGAAGCATAGCCGTGTCTTTCTCAGGCGGTGCTGACAGCTCTCTAGTAGCCATGCTGGCTAACAGAGCCCTCGGTCGGAAGGCGTTAGCCATCACTATTGATTCTCCTCTGCTGCCAGCTGTTGAAATTGATGACGCGAGGAAGATAGCCAATGACATCGGAATAAAGTTCTTGATGCTGGAGCTCAACGAGCTTGATATACCCGGATTTCGCAATAACCCGCCTCAAAGATGTTACCTATGCAAGAGCTACCGGTTTGAAAAGCTGATAAGGAAAGCGACTGAGCTTGGTTTTATCACGGTTGCTGATGGCACGACGTTCTCGGATTTGGATGAATACAGGCCCGGCCTCAAAGCAGCAAAGGAAATGGGTATATACAGCCCCCTGATGGATGCAGGTCTTTCCAAAGATGCGACTCGGATCATGGGAAACCTGCTGGGGCTTACGGCAGCCAGCAAACCAGCAAACTCATGTCTGGCGTCAAGAATCCCATACGGTCAACCCATTGAACCAGCGAAGCTCGAAAGAATAGCCCGCGCCGAAGGCTATATCCGCGCTTTGACGGGGGTGAAGGTATTACGGGTTCGAGATCATGGCGACCTAGCACGTATTGAGTGCGGGCAGGATGAAATCAACCTGCTGCTCGAGGAAGCTGTCATGCACCGGATTTTACAAAAGCTCAAGAGCCTGGGGTATGAGTTTGCAACACTGGACCTCGAGGGATACAGGTCTGGAGGTTATGACCGGAAGCTCCAAGGTCAGCAGGAATGAAAAGGGGAAACCGTAGTCACCTCATCCAAACTCGATTTCAAGGCTTATATCCAGCGCCTTTACCGAATGGGTGAGTGCACCAATTGATATCAGGTCAACGCCGGTCTCAGCTACCGCGCGTACGTTTTCAAGAGTAATTCCACCAGATGCTTCAAGCATAGCTCTCCCCTGCGCTAGCTCCACCACCTGTTGCATCTCCTCTAAACTCATATTATCAAGCATAATCACCTCCGCCCCTGCAAACAGCGCCTCCTCAGCCTGGTCTATAGACTCGACCTCAACCTCTACCTTCAAGCGCTCAGGTGCTTGCTTCCGAGCCTTTCTTACAGCCTCCCCCAACCCAACACCACGAGAGCGAAGGGCTACGAGGTGGTTATCCTTAATTAGAATGCTATCACCCAAGTTCAGTCTATGATTCTTTCCTCCACCTACCCGCACAGCATACTTCTCAAGCATCCTCAAACCGGGGATTGTCTTACGTGTATCCATAATCAGTGCCTTAGTCCCCGAAACAGCATCCACATACCGTGCCGTCTCAGTAGCGATGCCGCTTAGATGCTGAAGGAAGTTCAATGCTACCCTCTCCGCCCTGAGAATGCTTGATACTTTTCCCCTAACAACAGCCACTCTATCCCCGGAAGTCACCTTAGTGCCATCAGAAACAAGCTCTTCGACCTTCAGTTCTGCATCCACCTTTTGAAACACCTTGGTGGTCAAGCCAAGTCCCGCCAATATCCCGGCACCCTTGGCCACCAGGTGTGCTATTCCCTCCTGGTCTGCCGGTATCAGCGCTTCAGTAGTAACATCGCCCTGACCTAAATCCTCGGCCAAAGCCCTGTCTATTATTTCCTCGACCTGCGTTTCCTGAAGTATCTCATCCATTCCCCAACCACCCCATAAATATTAGCTTGCCTTCCTGAACACGACATGCTTGAGC
The DNA here is from genome assembly GCA_011174795.1 of Dehalococcoidia bacterium. GTDB lineage: Bacteria > Chloroflexota > Dehalococcoidia > SZUA-161 > SZUA-161 > W281. Next base: position 21,673 of record DUEY01000016.1, on the reverse strand, counting down.
CAAGCATCCGACGGCTTTGGAAAATCTGAGCGGAAGTGAGCCCCCCTGCTCTCCTCCCTGATCAATGCTGCCTCAGCCATTAAGCGTCCCACCACTACCATGTTCGCCAGCTCATATGAAGGACGGTCTACAGAGGGCTGGAGGTTCCTCTCCCAGGCGGCGAGGATAGTAACCGCTTTCTCCAATCCATTCCCAGAGCGTTCAATACCCACGTTGTCCCAGAGCAGCGACTGGAGAGAATTAAGGGTCAGCGGCGGAACTGAAACACTTCCGGGCTCCCGTGACCCAAGTGAATGGACCTCATCACCAGCAGATTCGTATGTATTGCCACCCCCTCCCTTCGTCCGTTCCACAATTCGCTTGCTGAAGACCAGCACCTCCAGCAATGAGTTCGAGGCTAGGCGGTTTGCCCCATGTACACCGGTACACGCCACCTCGCCGCTGGCAAACAGACCATTTATATTTGTTTCCCCCCAGTAATTAGTCCTGACACCCCCCATTATGTAGTGGGCGGCAGGAGCTACCGGTATCATCGAAGTTGTGATATCCAGACCATGGTCAAGGCAGAATTTATAGATGTGAGGAAAGCGATTGGCGATAACGCGTGGCTGCAGTTTGGTTACGTCGAGGTACACATGGTCTGTCCCGGTCTTTTTCATCTCAGCATGAACGCTGCGGGCAACAATGTCTCTAGCGCTCAGGTCGCCAATCTCTGTATAGCTCAGCATGAAGCGCTCCCCCCTGGAGTTCCGCAATATACCTCCCTCGCCCCTAACCGCTTCCGAGATGAGAAACCGTGGTGCTCCTGGTAGGTACAGCGCAGTGGGATGGAACTGTATAAACTCGATATCGACGATTTCAGCGCCGGCACGGTAGGCTAGAGCCACACCATCGCCAGTAGCAATATCAGGATTGGTGGTAGTCTTAAACAACTGACCTACACCACCAGTCGCCAGAATGAGGAAACGGCAGCCAAACTCCTCCACAGACCCGGTGTGTAGGTCAATAGCGGCAACCCCATAGACACTTCCATCCCGCACAAGTATGTCGGTAGCAAGACAGTGCTCACGAATGGTAATCTTCCTCGCAGAGCGTGCAGCCCTGCTCAGTGTTGTCTCTATATGCTCGCCCGTAGCATCACCGCCGGCATGTAAAATGCGCGCAACGCTGTGGGCAGCCTCCATCGTCAGGGCTATCTCGCCATTAACCGTATCGAAGGGAACTCCATACTTGACGAGGTCAGCAATACGGTCAGCGGCCTCCTCCGTGAGAATGCGCACCGCCTCCGGGTCACATAAGCCAGCACCGGCATCAATAGTATCCTGAAAGTGAAGCTCCGGCGAGTCGGCATTGCTTATTGCCGCAGCGATGCCTCCCTGAGCATGCTTCGTGTTGCACTCATCAATGCTGCCTTTAGTGAGGATGAGAACGCTGCCCAACTCCTGAGCCAGCAGAGCATCATAAAGCCCGGCTATCCCACTGCCCACTATTATGTAATCATATTCATTCATCAACTATCCTGCCAGACTAAACTACAGCCAGCATTCGGTCCAAGGCACGCTCCGCCCTCAGCCTCACCTCCTCGGGAACAATAACAACGTTTTTCCTCCTCTCCATCGTCCTGACAATTTCATACAACGTCGTTTTCTTCATGTCAGGACATATGAGAGACTTAGAAATGACATGGAAGATCTTGCCCGGATTATCCCGCTGCAAGCGGTAGCCCAATCCCTCCTCAGTGCCGACAAGGAACGTCTTCGCTGAGTTTTCCCTGGCATATCGCAGCATCTGTGAGGTGCTGAGCGCTGCATCAGCTTGCTCAATGACCTCGGCACGGCACTCGGGATGCACCAGCACCACAGCATCAGGATGCCCCTGTTTGGCCCTTATGACATGCTTAGCCGTAAGGCGATGATGGGTGTTGCAGTATCCGGGGTAGAGTATTATCCGTTTGTTGGTCTTGGTCGACACGTAGTGTCCCAGGTTCATATCTGGGACGAACAGTATCTCATCGTTAGGCACCGCATCCACCACCTTCAGCGCATTAGCGGAGGTACAGCAGTAGTCGCTCTCCGCTTTGACTGCTGCCGAGGAGTTCACATAGCAGACTACTGTAGCCTTGGGATACCTCTGCTTCCATCGTCTCAGGTCATCGACATTTATCATGTCCGCCATAGGACATCCAGCGGTTCCTTCGCTGAGCAGCACAGTACGTGCAGGATTCAATATGGCAGCGCTCTCCGCCATGAAGAGCACACCGCACAGTACGATGACCTCGCAATCAATCCGGGTTGCCTCGCGTGCTAATTCCAAGGAGTCGCCCGTAACATCAGCGATGTCCTGAACCTCAGGTAATTGATAATTATGCGCCATAATAACCGCATTGAGCCCCTTCTTGAGCTCGATAATCCTCTCCCGGAGTTTATTTTCTGTGGTCACCGGCGCAGTCACCCCTACTCAGCCCTCCAAGGATAGATTAATCTAAATACTCATCCAGTGTCAACGAGAGCAGCATTGCCAGCATCTCAAGTATCTATACGATTTGGGTCGCCTGTTAAAAGTGAAGCATGTTGAAAAAGATGTTACAATGATGGCAATATCTTCGACTGCCAAATCGCTTAAACGCTTGTAAGAATGTGTTTTAAGGAGAAGCATGACTGTTAAAGTTGTGACCGATAGCACGTTCGATATCCCAGTTGAGTTGGCACAAGAGTTAGGCATTTCAGTGATTCCACTCTATGTGGTGTTTGGTGACAAATCATACCGCGACGGCGTAGATATAAGCAAAGACGAATTCTACGATATGCTGATACACGGTTCCGTCCATCCTTCTACCTCCGTGCCGTCTCCGCAGGACTTCGCCGAGACCTATAATAAGATCGCCGATGAAACAAACGAGATTATCTCGATACATCTTACCTCCAAAGAGAGTGGCACCTACAATTCTGCATTGCTGGGTAGCCAGCTCGTTGAGAAAAAATGCCGTATCGAAGTGATAGACTCTGCGACGCTGTCGGTTGGCTGCGGGCTTCTGGTTATCGCCGCCGCGCAGGAAGCCCGCTCTGGAGCGACCCTGGAGCAAGTAGCTGAGGTCGTGCGCCAGTCGATCCCTCGAACGCATATCCTCATTTTACTCGACACTCTTAAATACGTGATAAGGGGTGGTCGCCTCAGCAAAACCCGAGGTTTGCTGGGGACAGCACTGCGAGTAAGGCCTCTCCTTACCATTCGAGACGGCGAGCTTGTGCAGACTGGTGTAGCTCGCACCAAGGCCAAGGCTGAGGACCGCCTTTACGAGTTCGCCACGGGCTTCGCTAGAGTGAAAGACATAGCGGTGACATACACAACAATTCATGACGAGGCAAAGAGCCTCGCCGACCGCATACAAACGGCTTTCCCCGAGGCTCCACTCTATATAACGAGAGTAGGGGCTACTTTAGGAACACACGCTGGCCCAGGCGCTATGGGCATAGCAATAAGGGAGTCTTAAAGCGCTAGTTATTTACTCCAAGCCTGAGCACGTATAGCGCCATCAACATAGGGCTATGAAATCGTTACTACAGGTATACAGCACACCAGTGAAAGACAGGTAAAGCTTGGTCCTCACGTATTTAAGCCTGGCAAACTTCCGCAACTACACCAGCCTCGAACTCGACCTCCCATCTCACCTAGTGGTGTTCCAAGGTGAGAATGCTCAGGGAAAGAGCAATTTGCTCGAAGCAATCTACATTCTGGCTACCAGCAGGTCACATCGCGCCAGCAACGAGAGGGAGCTCATCAATTGGTCCGCCCTCAAAGAGGAATTGCCTGTCTGTCGAATCGCAGCAGAAGCTCATAGGGCTGGCAAGAAACTTCGCCTCGAAATCGCCCTCATGGGCAAACCCAACGACTCATCCTCTACAGAGCAGAGCACAACCGGAGCCTCAACCGTCCAGAAGCGTATCAGGATTAATGGCACAGCGAAGCGTGCCATTGACCTTATCGGCCAAATCAACGTAGTCCCTTTCAGCGCCCAGGACATCAATATCATAGCAGGTGAGCCAGCTCTTCGCCGCCGCTATCTTGACATTACTAACTCCCAGATCGACCGCCATTACCTGCGCCAGTTGCAGCGATATCAACGTATCCTGTGGCAGCGCAACCGCCTCCTGCGCCTGATAGCCGATAACAGGGCAAGTCCGGATGAGCTCCTCTACTGGGACCAAGAGCTCGTACAAACAGGGGCTTATATAACGGTCCAGCGGGAACACATGGTGACCGAACTTACCCGTTTAGCCCAGGTCATCCACGATGAACTCAGCGGCGGACAAGGCATCTTAAGCCTTGCTTATCATAGAAGCATCGATAAGAAGAAGGGAGCAGGAGATTCCAGGCTTGAGGAAATTTCTACAGTGTTTTTTCAAGCACTACAAACAGCGAGGGTCAAGGAGATCAACCAAGGGATGTCACTGATAGGGCCACACCGCGACGAGCTCCGCTTCTCGACAGATGACGTAGATTTAGGGATTTATGGCTCCAGAGGGCAGCAAAGGACTGCTGCCCTATCGTTAAAGCTCGCTGAGGCCAGATTCATGCTCGGTAAAACCGGGGAGCAACCGATACTTCTCCTGGATGATGTTCTATCGGAACTGGATGCTCAGCGAAGAAGCCACCTTCTTCATTCGGTTGCCGAATACCAGCAGGTGCTGATAACTGCAACTGACCTCGACTACTTCGATCCGAATTTCCTGAAACAAGCGGAGCTATTCATGGTAAGTAAAGGCTGCGTCGAGCCTCTTCACCTTTAAGTTGCTGAACGCAGTTTATCCTTGCTGCAGTATCTGATAACCTCAGCGAAATTGCTAATTTTTACAAGGTTATTGGTCTCCATGATGCCGTCGTAGGTGAGACTGATCCACGGCTTATGATACTTCGCGCTGAGTTCCTCCGACATTGCAGCCACAATACCACCGGGCATGCAGCCATGCGGCATCACAGAGATAACACCTTCAAATCTCGGGTCCTCCAGCCATTCAACGCCTGCTCCTATACTAAGAACAGCCTCGCTGCCACATCTCGGAGACAGGTACTGCCCTGATAAATGCAGTAGCTCCCTGGCAGTAGGCTCTACAGCTTGAATGAAATCATCCCCCTTAAAAGTCACAGCCAGAGAATTCTCGTCTTTATCCAGCAGGAATTTTCGAATGTACCCGGTTACAATTCTCCTGAGGTTCCTGTCCTTGAAGCCATCCTCGATATTCCTGTGTGTTATATACTTAAACCATTCACCGAGCGGTGAGACGATGACCTCTAATCCCACCTTCTCACACTCCTTAACCAGGTCGCAATTGCTGAACCTGTTAGACCGTAAAAAGACCTCGCCGTTTATCCCCACCAGCGGTCGCCTTGGCTCGGTGTGGTCTACTAACGACTTAAATCTATCAGTCGCTTCATGTAAGACCTCGTTGAGCCTCTCCCTCTTACGAGTAAGTTTAGCTATCCTCGCCAGGTACTCCCCGAAGAGCGCCTCAGCCGCCCCCTCAGTCTTCTCGTAAGGGCGTGTGCGCCAGAGCAGCTTCTCCAGATAGTCAACGGCAACGATGCCCCTCCAGGCCAGACGCTCAAATCCAGGACCGAGGTTCCAATCGTGATAGCCATTATTGGAAACAGTGGTTCGTATCGGGAAATCAAAGCCCAACTCCCGAAGTATCCTTATTTGCTCCACTGCATACTTACCGAAGCGGCACGGACCGTACGCACCAGCCATAAATCCCTCAACATCCTGGAGGTCGACTGTACTGTCCCTTTCCTCGTAGAGATACCTCATAAAACCGCCCAGAGTAACCCGGTACGGCAAGCACTCCTTGCCCGATGTTACCCTGCTGCTATAGAGGAGATTCCTCTTATCAGCCTCAGGAAGTACCACTGCATCAACGCCATATGCCCGCATCGCCGCACCCAGCGCCTCTGCATGATTGCACATGCTCGGCAGGAGCACGATCTCGCTCTCATTGAACCGTGTGTATGCAAACCGTCGTATATCCACATCTCGACGCAGTGATTCCCTCGCTTTGCTGGAGGCGAATCCCCTGATGGTATCCACGAATGCCTCAAGGCGGGTAACGATACCGGCTTCAGCAGCATGCTCGTCAATCTCCAACTGGCCCAGCGGCTTGTCGCCCATGATATCCTCGACAATATTGAGTACAAACGAGTTCGGCCCGCAGCCGAAGTTCGTCAGAACCAGCCCGTAGAGTTGCGAATCGTTGAAAGTTATGGCAGCACCGGCTATGTGCTTGCTCTCGTTAAACCAGTACGGACGGTCTGAGTACTCACCTATATTAACCGAGGAAATCGGTAAAAAGTCGAGAGGTATCGGCACGACGCCCAATTGAGCAAGCTTCTCGGCTATTCCCAGATTAGCCCCAGAATCCTGTGACATATACGACCTGGCAAAAAGAACAACACCCAACTGGTCGCTTTGGTGCAACTGCGCCATTATCTTCTTCCCAAGCTCAACCTGTGCCGCTTCGAACCTGCGCAGGGCTTTAATACCACAGCGTGCAGCCTCCTTGCCCTGCTTCCTGCTGAAGCCCATCTCCACCGCAACGTTTGCCAGATTATCTATCGCCTCATCGTCGCCCCCGCTGAAGTCAATTATCGGAATAAGGAGACGCTTCCTGATATCAAGAGCCTGCCGGATAATAAACGGCGATGCCTGTACCAAGGGGCAGGCATATTTTTGATTCTCGTCACCCTCCTTAAGCCCCATTCGTATGACGCAGGGGTACAGAATGTAGTCTACATTAGCAAGGTTGGCTGCATGTCCATGGAGCAGCTTGATAGGGAAACAGCTATCGGAATAGCTCAACTCGACAGCCTTATGCATTATCTGGTTGTTGGTTTTACTGGATAAAACAACCTTTACGTCAAGCGCGTTCAGGAAGCCGATAAGTAACGGGGCATAATCGTACACCATCAAGGCTCTGGGAATCCCCACAGTAGGCCCCGTTCCTTCGCCCTCTCTGTAATCCTTAAACAGCAGCCTCTCACGTTCATCGAAAGCGGTCTCCATCCTCTCACGGCTTATCGTGCTGTCGAAGAGGTCGCACCTGCTGCCGTAGAACGTGGGGCTCTCTCCGGGTATCTCCAGCCTGCTTATAGTGCAGTTATTATCGCACCGCTTGCAGGTAAAGGTGGAAACCTTGTATTCGCTATCGATTACTCTTTGAAATCCTTTGAACATGGAGGACTTGCCACCAGCTTCATCCCTGGCCAGGAGCGCGGCTCCTATCGCCCCGCTCACCTCTTTATGCTCAGGTACTATTATTTCCTTCTCGCCGAGCGCTCTCTTAAACGCCGATACAACGGCATCATTGTAAAATACTGCTCCGGTCAATATAACTCTTTCCCCTAATTTCCTCGTCCCCAGTATATTCGAGAGATAATTCGCCGTAATAGAGTTTGCAAGGCTGGCGGTTATCACCTCCAGCGGCAAACCTTCCTGCTGAGCTGAGGCAACTGCCTGTCCCATGAAAGCAGCGCATCTCGACCCGAGGTCAATAGTATGATCTGCTTCAAACGCTAGATTGGCGAACTCCCCGTTTTGAACACGTATGCCAAGCTGCTCGGCAAGCTCATCTATGAAGCTGCCTGTTCCGGCCGCGCATGCCTTGTTCATCTGATAATCAACGACAACGCCGTTTCTCTTGATGACAAGCTTCGAGTCCTGCCCTCCTATCTCAATAATGTCCGCTTCGGGATCCAGCTCCATTGCCGCCCTCGTCTGAGCAGTAATTTCGTTCCTTATGAGGTCTGCTCCGATAAAGCTGCCCACAAGGTATCTCCCTGAACCGGTAACTCCCACCCCCGCTATTCTGGCATTATCGCCGACATCTTTGAGTAAATTGCGAAAGACTTCCTTTATCGCCTCAACGGGCCTTCCCGCTGTCATAAGGTAATTCTTGGCGAGAACATCAGTACCTGACTCATCAACTATGACTGCCTTTGTACTGGTTGAGCCGATATCCACCCCCAGATATCCGGTAAATGGCCCCTCTATCTTCGGCGCTACCCAGCCATCATGCTGTATTACCTTTTCCAACTTGGGCATCACAAAATATCGCTGCTTGCTATCCTCCTCCGTTGGAACAATCACCTTCGAAACCTTGCCTGATTCTCTGGAGATTAAAGCAGAACCCACAGCCTCGATATAGAGATAGTTTTCAGGGATGATAACGTCAACAGGTGAGCCGTTTCGGGCAGAGAGCGTTTCATTGAGCGCCCTGAGAATCGCACTGTTGGCAGCAACACCGCCGACGAAGTAGATTGGCTCCTCAAATTCGCCCTTTTTCAGGGAGGCAACCATCCTCGCTATACTCTCACAGAGGGCGTAGAGCATAGCCGACATCGGTACACCCTTTTGCTGCAGGTGGATGAGGTCGGTCTTGGCGAAAACACTGCACCTGGCGGCGATTCGAGGCGGGCTTCCTTCACACTCCAGCGCCAGTCGGGCGAAATCTTCCAAGCTAATTCCAATACGGTATGCCTGCTGCTCAAGAAACCTGCCGGTGCCTGCGGCACAGAGCGGGTTTGAAACTACATGCCACGGTTTCTTAAGCCCATCCACGAGCGCTATGACGAAAGAGCTCTGGCCACCAATCTGTACAATCGTCTTCGCATCGGGATGGGAGTGCAGCAGCCCTGAGGCAATCGACAGCGAGCTGCTGTATTCAGCCCAGTCCAGCTCCTTCGGTATAGTAATACTGCCTGAGCCGGATACGCCCGCTGTCGTGATTTCACTGAGGTTAAACTTCTCGGAGAGCCTCGACAGCAGCGAGGCGACCGCTGCTTTGGGGCTGGCGGTGATTTTCTCAGCATCCAGATAGACCGCCCTGCCGTCCTCAGCAACCAGCGCTACCTTGACGGTGACGGAGCCGATATCCAGACCTAACGAATAAACCATGACCCAGCTTTATGGCACTGATTTTAGCATATGTCGCAATCATTTTAAATAGCGGAGGTTATTCCCATACGCCATGCCAAAGCCCCTCCATCAGGAGTCCGCAGTCCGTGATGCCCATTAATTAATCGGACTTCCTCATAACAATGTACGTGTTTATTGCCTCTGATACAGTCCATCAGTCCGCAATACAAGTCTGGTGTAAAAAAGATTTCCAGGCACGCACAAAGAGGTACAAACATAGCTCGATGACTGGGGAGTGTGCAGACTTGGTGGCAGCGGCAGGATTCGAACCTGCGACCATGGGCTTATGAGTCCCCTGCTCTGGCCTCTGAGCTACGCTGCCACGAATTAATCATAACACCGCCCCCCAGCACCGTCAATCGCTCTCGACCTTTGACATATCGCTGCTCTCTGCCCTATAAATTCCGTTGATTTATCCCTGCGGTGCTAACCTTTTCCCCCTTTCATCGTTTTAATAAACAGAAACCAAAATTCAAGGCAAGGAGGGCAGAGAAAATGACAAGGGCGTTATTGAAGACGGGAGCGGTAATGCTGGCGATATTAATAGCTCTCTCCAGCGTCACCGTGGCTGCGGCCCAAGAGGATACCGACGTTGTGCAGCCAGAGATTTCAGTTCTGGCAGTTAAAGTGCCCCGGGATGTCAAAGTTGGCGAACTGGTAACGATTACCGTGACGGAGCGGGAAAGCGGTGCGGCTGTAGAAGGGGCAAGTGTATGGGCTCTGGGTCACCCCGCTACCGTCAGAAACAGCTTGTTCTCAGCAGCGGGCTACTCCTGCCTGTTTCTGGGCAAGAGCCTCGGTGACGGTACCGTATCCTGCACTTTCAGCATGCCGGGGAGGTTCATGATCATCGCGACATACGAAGGATATGGCCCCGGTCTGGCGTATCTAAGCGTGAAGCCTGATATACTCGGCAAACTCACCATCAGAGCACCGCTGCGAGCGGATGCCAACGAGACCGTTACCATACAGGTTATCCAGAACAGGTTGAACCAGGAACCAGCGTCCGAAGCCAAGGTATGGGCCATCACGCTACCGCTGTGTCCCGGTTACGGTTGTGACCTATCGTCAGCATACAGTCAGGGACTAGGGAAAGCATTTACTGAAGCAGCTACAGGAGACCTGACAAGTCTGATGAATGAGCTGAATAGCTATAGCTCCTACCTGGGCCTGACCGACGGCAACGGGGAACTGAAGCATGTCTTTACAGAGCCGGGCAAGTACCTCCTGGTGGCAACCAAGGATAAATACGTGCCGGGTACCAGGTTGATCGCGATTGTATCAAGCGAATCACCTGCAATCCAAGAGATGCTACCCCAGCTCAGGCAGCGGCTTGGGAATCTGTGGCAGGAGCGCCCCCTGGAAGTAAAACCTTTCCAACAGCATCGCTTCGGAGAGCGCATCGGCGTCTTGCTTCCCTGGAAATAAAGGCTGGAGCCAAGGTCGATGTCTTATCCAGCTATGGTTTACCTGCACTCCTCCCCTGGTTTATACTTGCAGTTAACGAAACCAGGGGAGAAGCCGCAGGTGCAGGACGAAAAAGCCCTGGCCCAGAGATTGAAAAGGCGGGACCCCGAAGCATGGGCTTGGCTTTATGAACAATATTGTGCCAAAGTCTACCGTTATATAGTCCTCAGGGTACAGAACCAGACGGAGGCGGAGGACTTGACCGAACAGGTATTTCTTAAGGCACTTGAGTCCGGCCCCTCCTTCAAATGGCGCGGAGCACCCATTTCGTCCTGGCTGTTCCGCATCGCACGAAACCTTGTTATAGATTACTGGCGGACCGATAAGTCCAGGAGGACATTACCTCTGGACAGTCAGCCTCTGAGAGAAACCGTCGACCCAGCGGAAAAGGCAGAATTGAAATCGGATATTCAGCAGTTAATCCAGGCAGTTGAGCAGCTAACCAAGGCGCAGCGAGAAGTTATTGAGCTGCGCTTTGCCGCCGGGTTGTCCATAGCAGAGACAGCAAAGGTGCTCGGCAAGAGTCAAGGGGCGGTGAAGGTCATGCAGCACAGCGCCCTGGTGGCACTGCGTAAAAAGTTCTCCGGCTGGAGCAACCATGAATAAAAAATTTAATGACATTCTCGATATATGCCTCGAGCGCATCATCTTCAAGGGTGAAACAGTCGAGAAATGCCTGGAAAGCTATCCCACGCTCAGTGAAGAGCTCGAGCCTCTACTCAGAGCAGCTCTTTCCGCCAGTGACATCTTCTCCGTTAAGCCTCGTCCTGCATTTAAGCAAGCAGCCAAGGCACGTCTTTTATCAACAATAGCAACGAAAGAAGAGATTGAGGAGAAGCGGCGCTTGCCGTCCTGGCACTGGCAGAGGCGGTGGGCGGTAGCCTTCTCCTTAGCCCTGGTTCTTCTCATCGCCAGCGGGAGTATAGTAACGGCATCTACGAGCAGCCTTCCCGGTGACACGCTTTACCCCTTGAAAACAGCTGCCGAGAAAGTGCAAGCCTTTTTCACCTTCGGAGACGACGCCAAGGCCAACCTCCACATGAAGCTCGCCGAGCGCAGGATCGAGGAGATTAATCTACTAAACGAGCGGAAACGCCATATCCCCGTATACGTGCTGGGAGCGCTGCAAGATGAAACAAACCATGCTATCACCATCCTGAACCGGGCAGAAGAACCCAAAGAGAACCTAATCGCCAGGCTGGTAGACCTAACCTCAAACCAGAAAACAGTGTTAGCAAGGGTAATAGTCAATGCCCCGCCTGAAACACAGCAAAGGTTTCGAGAGGCGCTTAGCAACTCTGAGACTGCTCACGGTCGGGCAACAATTCTCAGGGAGAGGCTTATTAAGCCGAACATACCCCAGATAACGCCATGGCAGCACAACTTAGAACAAAAGAGGTTTAAAAACATCGTGGCTATCGAGCGAGGGGGCGCCGATATCTAAGAACCTGGCTTCTTTACCAGGTGGTTATGAGAACTCTTCTCATGGAAGCCTCGTCACCACCAGCCTCCTTACCACCCTCAGGCACCTCTTCCCTGGCTTCCTTTATCTCCGGCAGCTCAGCAATTACCTTCAGCAGCGGTATCGGGGTCTCCAGAAGCACCCGGATCGTTATACCCTTATCCACCGAGCCACCCAGATTCAAGACATCTATATTAGGAGTATGTTTCAAACTCTTATGCAGCTGCAGCATTCTATCCAAACCTACGGGAGGCGGCAGTATCAATTCAACAGTACCCTCGAATGATTCAGTGCCAGCCGCTCCGCCCTTCGCCTTCTTTGGAGGCTGCTCCTGCGGCTCTTCAGCTACAGCCTCAGGGGGCTCCTCCTGCTTGATCTCTTCAGCTTCCTCTACTACGTCCTCGACGGGCTCTTTCTCCTCGACAGGTGCCTCTTCCTCGACCGCTTCTTCCTCTACCGGAGCCACTTTATCTTCAACAGGTTCAGGGGCTTCGACCCTCTCCTCGGTTGCAGCTTCCGCTGATTGCTCAAAGACCTCAGCGAGCGACTGGAGATTCCCCTGTATCTTCTCAAACGCCTCCCTTACCTCATCCTCCCCCAGCTTTTTGTTCTTCGCTGAGGACATCAGTTGTTCAATTTCCTTCTGGGCTATCTTGGCGCTCTTCTCCGCCTTCTTCTTCGCCACAGAAAGAATTTCCTCAGCCTCTGCGGATGATGCGGCTGCCCCGGCTTGAGACTCGGCAACTCTGATAATATCCTGAGCCTTACGTTGTGCAGCCGCTATTATCTCCTCCGCTCTTTCCCTCGCACCCGCCTCAAGACCGGCACCGGCCGCACCACCCCCTGCTCCGGCCTGCTCTTTAGCTCGCCCGATAATTTCCTCTGCCCTGGCTCTGGCCTTTGTCTCTATTTCCCACTCAATACTCTTTGCCCGCTTAGCAGCCTCAACTATAGTTCTCTCGGCAAACTTCGCCAGAGAACTCAGATATTCCATTTCGCCGTCAACCTCGGCACGGTGACCGTTTGTGCTAACAAAATCCTGGCTGCTCGGCTTATTACCATTGACCTCCGCCGTATGTCCGTTCGTTCGGCCGGAGAAATCCACTTTATCCAGCTTTCTCGAAATGTCGCCAAACTGCTCTGTGAGCTTGGCGACCACCGCATCGATTTGCTGAAGCTTCTCGTTAAAGTTGCCATACTGATTCGTCAGGCTCTCGACGAAGGAGTATACCTCGCTCTCATCAAGTCCCCTGTCGACCATCTTGAACTTGTGACCCAGTATTTCCTTTTCTTCTTCCACCATAGCCAGTCACATCCTGCTAACAGGCATAATACCCCATCGTAGGTTATATGTAACCTATCTTATCTGCCCCAATTGTGCGGCATTTTGTATCACTTTGCAATGGGACATTAGTACTTACTCCTATAGTAATATAGTCGTGCAATCCAATATAAATTCAATCTGTAGTTCTCGACTCCTAAAAGAGTACACCTTCCCATTAGATTATACCATAGCAATTCAACTTATTACTCTTGGGAGAATTAAAATAGTGGTAAAACCGATTTAAAAAAGTGCCCCAGACCGTATTTACTTCGTGTAAGTAACTATTATCTTGCTATCGGGAGTCGCGACACCCAATCTCCGGTCGTATATCACATATCCCGGTCTCAGTTTCACCTCCGCAGCCTTTTCCACTTCGGGTAATGCACTAAGAATCTCCAGTAGCGGCAGAGGGCTCTCCAGAAACAACCCTATCCTGATACCTTTATCGTCAGATATTCCCAGATTCAGCACTTCAATCTCGGGCATATGTCTCAACGTTTTGTGCAGTTGCAGCACCTGGTCGGAGCCTACTGGTGGTCGAACCGCGAGCTCTATAAGGCCCTCGTAGAATACCGGTTCCCTATCCTCAGCAAGCAATGGCTGCTCCTCAGGTTCACCCGCTTCCAGTTCTTCCGCCGCTGATGGTTCGACCTCCTCACCAGCTTCAGCTTTCGATTCGGACAACGCCAACTGCGATTGCGCGTCCTCTTCCACTGATGGTTCAGTCGCCTTATCCCCGCTCATAGATATATATGATCCGAGCGCCGTTTTTTCCGAAATCTTCATCTCCGACATAAATTCTTCATAGGCTTTTCGGAGCCTGTTTTTCACTTCCTTCTCCGCCAGGTGCTTGCTTCTCTCCAGAATTTGAGCGGCCCTTTCCTGGGCACGCCGTACCACCTCTTCGGCCTTCTCTTCCGCCTCTTTCAAAATATCCCGTGCCTGCTCCTCGGCATCGTCAAACGCCATATCCGAGCCACCCTCACTCCCCTCAACTCCCGCCTGATATGACATCTCAGCCTCATCCAGCATTTCATTCAGATCGCTGATAGCAGCATATACCTCGTCAGGATCAAGTCCCCTGTCAACGATGGTAAACCTCCTCCCCCAGAGCTCAACAGCCTCCTGACTTCTGCCTGCGAAAGCCCGCTTGTGTACAACCCGCCCCGGCCGGGCACGCGTAACACCCTGTGCCCCCTGACCACGAGACTTTGCTATCCCTCCCGGAGATCCTGTATATTTCCGCACGGTGTCTCTCAGCCCGGATAATGTACTGGAAAACCATGCCGAAATACGGCCCGCCGTCTGCTGCATTCTCGCTCTCACCTGTATCTATTCTCTTCTCTGTCAGTTTAGTACGATTATACGTCAGGATGCTATTGTATCACATACCAGCAATTGATGTGATGCTCAGACCTCCATCATTTTTACCTGCGGAGTTCCATTGACCCACGATGGTATCATGAATAGCAGGGGAATACCCCGGGCAATAAAGAGCTCGCCGGGAAGAATCAGGCAACAGGCATAAAAACGGCTGCGCAGGCAAAAGATGTTTACAACAATCTACCAACCGTCGACTGAGGATTCCACCGCCAAAATAAGAACAATTAAAATAATTCTAAGAATCGTGCTGGTAATCAGCATCATTCTTTTCATCGTCGCTTATTTTCAGCACGATAATCTGCCCGCTCGGGAACACATACATAAAGAGCTGCACCAGGAACCTATTCAGACAGCGACAGATAGAGCTCCTTTCCAGGTAGAGCGGGGCGGCACTTTTTATACCATTACACCTCTCTATGACTACGAACTCTACGGACTGGTGGTTTCCTGCCACGATTCCCAGAGCTGGTTCGACTACTATCATAAAAACTGGGGGGATGCCATCAACATCAAGGATATCTGTGTTATCTGGGGAATCAACGTCAGGACCGAGGTATATAAAACAGCGGAGTACAGCAGCGGACCTTATACCTGCTACGTTCAATACAGGCCTGGGCTTTTCGACGTATATTCCCTATCGAACAACCATCTTCTCTATGCAGATGATCATACTTATAACGAAATAAAAGCAACATCGACAGGAGATCAAATATATTTAAAGGGGTATCTCGTCAATTACTCCACCGAGGAAGGCTTTTATCGAACCACAAGCACTACCCGTCAAGATAGCGACTGCGAAATAATCTATGTAACGGATTATCAGATACTTGACAAAGCAAACGCGGTATGGCATTCCACATACACCGCTACAAAGTATATAATCACTGGATGCCTGATTCTTCTCATAATCCTCTTCTTCAAATCCCCGCAGAAAAGATATCTCTAACTGAAAAGAACCGAGCCTCGCACGAAATATGCCCGTATCTCCACTGACCCCTATGACCGCCCAGTTGGCATTGCTGAAGCGCTTCATGACCCCATATCTCCGACCACCGCTTTTTAAAAAGTCTTTTCGTCGCTCATAACCCGCGAGCTTACAGCCCCAAAACGACATTTCGGTTAACATTAGTATAGTTCAGTCAATTTTTACCACTTCCATGGACATTTCCATACGTCAATACAGCAACAGTTAGTGAGTCTAATCCCAGGAAGAGCATAACATTTATGTAATGCTGCATACTGGGCACCGATACCCAAAAGTACTAGTGCCACTATTACTAAAGTGGGATTGACCCTCCCTATACCGAATTCCTAGAATAGTAATAACCAAATCGCCACAAAGTACTACAGCGGCATAAACCATTTAAATAGATACAGTGAGAGGCAAGAAGGGAGTCTGGTTCCACAGTGCGGATGCCCAATGAATTCAGGTCCACCGCTATCAAGCGGGCTGCAACGAAGAACCTGTTGCACTCAGCTATCAGCGTGTTTGTTACCGCCGCCTATCTGCTGGCGCTCTGGGGATTGTACAAGCTTGTTCAAACCTGGACTACCGCAGCCATCATCGTCGCTATTCTCGCCTTGGCGTCTGCCATGGCGTGGCTTTTCAACCCCCTGAGGAATCTACTGCAGCAGTATGGAGACAGCTTCCTTTACGGCGAGAGCTATGATTACCGGCAGATGGTCCTTAATTTCGCTCGAAGAATGAGCAATGTGCTCGACCTGGAAGAACTGGCGGAAGCGATGCTGAAGCCTATAGTCATGGCAGTGAAAGCCACCCAGGCCAGCCTCCTCCTGCCCGGCGACGATGCCTTTACTTTAGAGTACGCCGAACGTCTGAATAATTCGGAGCCAACAGTACCTATAAGGTTGAGCAATACCAGTCCGATTGTAACCTGGCTTGCCACAAACGATGAGCCCCTTAAGAGCGAACTCCTTGATACAGCACCGGAATTTAAAAAGTTGAGGCCGATGGAAAGGAGCCTGATAGAAAAAACGGGAATAGAGTTACTGTTACCTATCCAGAGTAAGGGCAAGTTGGTCGGAATCCTGGCGCTGAATGCGAAGGAATCGGGCGATTTATATTCCAGCGACGACATAGACCTGCTGATGACGCTGGTCAGCGAAGCAGCAATTGTCATCGAAAATGCTCAGCTTTATTCCGAAGCTAAAGAGAAGGCACACATAGACGAGTTGACAGGATTATTCAATCACCGCTATTTCCATGAGCGCCTGAACGAGGAGATCGCCAGATGCTCCCGCTTCGGTGACGTATTCTCCCTGCTGATTCTGAACCTGGACCTTTTCAAGAGATACAACGAGGTCTACGGACATTCGTCAGGTGATGAAATCCTCAAGGAAATCGGAGAATATTTAAGAGGCTCCGTAAGAAGTATAGATATGGCATTCCGTTACGGTGGAGACGAGTTTTCCCTCATTCTGCCGCAGACGCCCATTGATGGCGCCTACAAGGTAGCCAGGAGAATACGCAAACGGATAGAAAGCGAGATGGACTCAAAAGGGCTTTCCCTTACCGGTAGCATCGGCGTAGCCTCATGGCCCGGTGACGGGATTATGCGTGAAGAGTTCCTCCAGGCAGCAGATGCCGCACTCTACTACAGCAAGCAAGCGGGGAGAAACCGCGTGTGCATGGCCTCCGAAGTTGCCTCTTCAGCAAAGAAAGCCTTGAAGCAGTCGCTGAAGACCAAGACCAAGATAGGGGGAGAGCCAGTGTTACTGAGTACAATATATGCCTTGGCAGCCACCGTTGATGCTAAGGACACTTATACCTACGGCCATTCCAAAGGCGTCAGCAAGTACGCAACCGAGATCGCCGAAGCGCTCGGCTTCTCCGACGACAGGATAGCGAAAATCCGTGCAGCCGCTTTACTGCACGATATCGGCAAGATCGGGGTACCCGATACAGTGCTTATGAAGCCCGGCGCTTTGAATGAAGAGGAGTGGGAACAGATACGGGCGCACCCTGAATGTGGAGTGGCGATACTGAAGCATGCCGAAGGCTTGAGTGAGTGTCTGGCTGCGGTCCAATATCACCACGAACGCTACGATGGCAGCGGCTACCCATCGGGATTAAAAGGTGAGCATATCCCCCTGGAAGCCCGAATTATGGCGGTAGCCGATGCCTACGATGCCATGACATCATACCGTCCCTACCGCGAGGGTAAATTATCCGAGGAAGAGGCCATAGAGGAGCTGAAGCGCTGCTCCGACACGCAGTTCGACAGCAGGATTATCGAGGCCTTTATTCCCCTACGGAGAGCCAGGATTAAAGCAGAGCAGAGGCGCGAAAAAGCTCAGGAATAGCTAGGCGTTAGATACGCAATCCTAAGAGAGCGAGGCTAACCGCCTCGCTCTCTTGTTAATCGCGCTCCAAGACAACTCGCCATCGCCTCCGAAATCATATCCATTTTGGCCGTTTACACACCTCCGGTACTACGTACGAGCACTCGTCTATCCAACTATTTTCCTATTGAAATCCCCGTGGTATATACCGAAAGGACTATTGCCTCTCACAGGTAAAGTACGTTAAATTATAGTATATACAGCAGGTATGGTATGTCCGTTTTGTATTGAGTAGACTTAGCTGTTATAATATAAAGCTTGGGTGAAGCAGAGCCACATTCGAGACTTCATTACCGCTGTTGAGGAACGGCAACGATGGCAGATGAAAAAGGCTTAGCGAAAGCAGACATCGAGTTGGGCGCAGCCCTGGTCGAAGGCGACTTCATTACCGAGCAAGAACTCAGGTCGGCCGAGAAACTCGCTGCTACCTCCAATAAGAAGCTGAGTGATACGCTTCTGGAGCAGGGGCTGGTAGACCCCGACATGCTGGCATCCATCCTCAGCCTGCAGCTGGGGATACCGGTCATAAACCTGGCACGTGTTGAGATACAGCCCGAAGCCGCAGCCCTGATACCCGAGAAGGTGGCCAGGGAGCGCAATATCCTGCCGATCTCAGTAGATGGCGATACCCTCACGTTAGCCACAGAGGACCCGAAAGATACCCGCAAGCTCAATAGCATCGCCACCATGACCCGGAAGAAGATTCATGCCGTCCTGCCTATCGGCATGCGTCTCTCAGAGGCTATAGACAATAACTACAGCCTGAGGATGCAGATCGAGGAGCAGATCAGCCAGATAGCCGGTATCGCAGGCATAGAAGCAGATGTAACGGAGGTCGCGGACCTCGACGCCGTCAAGCAGGCCCCCGTTGTGCAGGCGGTGGACATGATGCTTGCCCAGGCAGTACGGGACCGCGCATCGGACATCCACATCGAGCCGCAAGAGGACTGCCTCCTGGTGCGAAACAGGATAGACGGCGTTCTGCACGAGGCGGTCCGCCTGCCCCTGGGAGTCCACAGCGCCATCATGACCAGGATCAAGGTAATGTCCAACCTGAATATTGCCGAGCGCCGCCGACCCCAGGACGGCCAGTTTGGTAGCGTCATTGCCGGTAAAAAAGTGGATTTCCGTGTCGCCACTGTTGAAAGCGGTCACGGCGAGATGGCGGTACTCAGGGTGCTGGACAAGTCCATGTTGCTTATCAGGCTGGAAGACCTGGGAATGTCCCTCGCAGTTCGTCAGCCGTTCGAGAGACAACTGGGGTCACCGTTCGGGATGATCCTGGTTAACGGTCCCACCGGTTCAGGTAAAACCACCACCCTGTACGCCGCTTTGCAGGGACTCAATGCCAAGGAGCATAACATAATGACCATCGAGGACCCGATTGAGTACAGCTTTAGAGGCATCAACCAGATCCAGGTCAACCGGGCAGCCAACATCACCTTCGCCGTCGGGCTGCGCGCCATCATGCGACTTGACCCCGACATTATCCTCGTCGGTGAGATCAGGGACCAGGAGACTGCTACTACCGCTGTCCAGGCAGCCATCACAGGACACCTGGTATTGAGCTCAATCCACGCCAACGACGCCGTCAGCGCTCTCATCCGCCTCATTGACATGGGTGTGGAGCCATTCCTCGTCACATCGGCAGTTATCGGCAGCCTGTCCCAGCGCCTGGTGAGGCGGGTCTGCCCCTATTGCCGGGAAGTGGTTGAGGCTTCACCGGCTGAAGCCAAAGCTTACGAGTCCCAGATGGACGAATCAAGAACACATTTCTCGGTGGGCCGAGGATGCAACTTCTGCTCCCGCAGCGGTTTCATGGGTCGAGTTGGGGTGTACGAACTGATCACCGTCAGCGATGACCTCAGAAAAATGGTGATGAAGGGCTCGACCGCGGGCGAGCTCAAGGAACAGGCGGTTCAAGAGGGTATGGTCCCCATGCCCAGGGACGGCATGTTAAAGGTCAAGGACGGGATAACCACCCCCAGTGAAGTCATGCGGCATGTCTTCACGATAGTGTAGCTACCCTGTTGTTTACAGATTCCCCCTTTTCACAGCCGACTCAGTATATGACACACCAAGAGCAACGCCATTGCGAGGAGGACGCCGCAGGCGGACGACGCAGCAATCTCACGGCGTGGAGAGGGGCCCGGGCGATTGCTTCGCTGCGCTCGCAATAGCATGAATAAAGCAACTCGTGGTGAACCTGTTACTCTTGACTATATTGTTAACGCCAGATTAAGATTAAAGTACTATAGACATATATAACATGTTATGTCATATTATAAGTTAAAGCTTTAGGGGAGGTATGGGTATGCAGTTTAAATACACTGCTACAACAGCCGATGGGACTGAGGTTACCGGTGTTCTGGAAGCCGAATCCCAGATCAGCGCCGAGGAGATACTGTGGGATTCCGGTCTCACCATCATCAATCTGCGGAAGATCCTCAAGCTGCCCGCGCTGCACGAAGCATTGCCGTCACTATTCGGGGTCCAGCGGAAGGACGTCATCCAGTTCAGCAGAAACGTAGCCAGCCTTCTTGACGCCGGTATACCTATCCTGCGAGCCCTGACAATACAAACACGCTTTGGCAAACGAGCGTTCAGGGCTATTCTCAAGGAAGTGATAGCCGACCTTGAAAGGGGAAGCCGTTTTTCCGAAGCCTGTGCCAAACATACCGCTGCCTTCCCCGACTTCTATGTCTACCTGCTGAGAACCGGCGAGGAGGTAGGTAACCTGTCCGGGGTGTTGAAGGAGACAGCCACTCACATGGAGAGGGACGAAGCACTGAAGTCCAAGATAAAGAAGAGTCTGGCCTACCCGTCGGTCGTCCTCGTGCTCGCAGCCGGCGCCATAGTCCTCATGATGGTCGTTGTCGTTCCGGCGCTGACCGAGCTGTTTTCCGAGTTCGGAGAGGATTTGCCGGCGATGACCAGAATACTTATAAGCATCAGCGATTTCTTCAAGTCCAACATCCTGTACATGATTGTGATTCTCGCCGCAGCAGGTGCTGGTATCTATCTCTATACCAGGACGGAGGCAGGGGTGCGAAACAAGGACAAGCTTATGATAAAGATACCCATAGTCGGGCAGGTAATACTCAAGGGTGGCATTGCCCGCTTCTGCCGCAACATAAGCATGATGGTAGGAGCCGGCGTATCACTGATCGATTCCTTAAAGCTGGCCTCAGAGACAACCGAGAATTCAGCCATACGCGAGTCGATAAATATCGCTCGTTCAAAGGTAGCTGACGGCACGCTGTTTTCCGAGGCAGTGTCTGCGGACCCGCTTTTTCCCATGCTGATGTCGGAGATGGTAGCCATAGGTGAGGAATCAGGAGCCCTGGAGGAACAGTTGACCAAAGTTTCCGGTTTCTATGAAGAAGAGGCGGAGGCAGCCATTACCCAGCTGACCGGTATGATGACGCCAGCACTCACCATCCTCGTGGGCGGCGTCATCGCCTTTATCGCTATAGCCATATTCAGCTCCATCTATGGAATGGTGGATGTGCTGCCGTCTTAGGGAGAAGACAAGGTCGAGGTGATGACTCATGGGACGAGGGAAATTTCTTTCGAAACTGTTCCGCAAAGCCCTTCATAGCAACCCCAAGGGCGCGACCCTTATTGAGGTTTTAGCGGCTGTCGTCGTCCTTTCGATGATACTCGCTTCAATCCCCCCCGTGCTCATGCTTCTCATGGATGCCGAGTT
>DUEY01000015.1 GCA_011174795.1 Dehalococcoidia bacterium | reverse complement strand
TTGAGCAGCACTACGTGCCTGGAGGGTGCTGCACCTCTTTCTCAAGGAAGGGATTCCGGTTTGACGCTGGCGTTCTTCACCTGACCGGAGGTAAGGAGAGCGGGGCTTTTCAGCGGGTTCTATCCACACTGGAAATGGAGGATGAGCTAGAATTTAAGGAACAGTTCCAGCGCTTTGTCTTCCCCGACCTGTATCTGGATAGCACCAGAGATTTGGAATACCTGCCCGAAAAGCTGAAGGAGCTGTTCCCGCAGGAAGCAGAAGGAATAACGGGGCTGTTCAGTGTCATAAGATCAATGTATGAGGACGTCACAAAGCTACCACGGTTATCACCCTTACTAACAAAATACAGGGAAAAGTCTATTCAGGAATTAGTCGATGAATACGTCAAAGACCCCAAGCTGAAGGCTCTCGTCAATGCTAACTGGCACCTGTGGAATCCAGCTTGGAAAAACTCGGCAATAGACTATACCGCCCTGCTCATCACTGAGCAGCTTCGTGGTTATTTCTACCCCCTGGGAGGGATTCAGGCGGTGCCGGATGCCTTTGTTAGAGTGCTGGAAAGATATGGCGGTGAGATTGAATTGAGAACCTTCGTCGACAGGATTATTCTGGAAGAAGGAAAAGCTGCAGGTGTCGAAACACAGAAAGGGAAGCGGATTCGAGCGTCTCAGGTTGTCTCTAATGCGGCGGCACGCGCTACCTTTCTCAACATGGTAGGTGAGGGTAATCTGCCAAAGGGTTTCGTTGCCTCCCTGAACCAGCTCGAAATAAGTTTATCCGCATTCTATGTCTATCTTGGCGTCGATATCGATCCCAGAGCTGCGGGTATCGAGGCACCCGAGACTATAGTATATGAAACCTACGATAACACGGAGGAATGGGAGCTTCTGCTTCAGGGAGAGGTCTCCATCCCCTGCTTTGGCATCGCAGTCCCCACCTTTCTTGATGCCGGCCTGGCGCCTCCGGGCAAACACGTTGTGATTATTATGACTATGGCCCCTTACCATTTGATGGGAAAAAGCTGGAAAGAAGAAAAGAAAAGGATGACGGATAAGCTGGTTGCCAAGGCTGAGCAGCTCATCCCCAACCTTTCCCAGCACATAATAGTCCAGGATTCCGCAACTCCCCTGACCTATGAGAGATATACGTTGAACTCCCTGGGCGCCGCTATGGGATGGGCTCTCTCCCCCCAGATGTTCCTCAAACGGCTGGAGCAAAGAACACCCATCCCCAACCTCTACCTGGCAGGTCACTGGGCAATGCCGGGAGGAGGCGTCCCCGCGGTAGCCATTTCCGGGATGAGAGCTGCCCGCATTATTCTTGGAGAATGAAACACTCATTTGCAGGGATTGTCGTGCTGCCGAGCCTGCTTCAAGCGTTTGTTGACAACAATTTGCTTCCTTGCTAGAATTTGCAGTGCTTGCCATGCGTAGGTATAGTCACCCAGCTACACTCGCGTATATTATGAGGTCCCCCCTACCATCCCCGACTTCCATTCCATTCCCCTTAAGTCAAAGTATTGGAAGCTTGCTAATGCCCCACTAAATCTTCGTGGAAAGGAGCGATGTATGACCATTGAGAGCAAAGTCGGGAAGCTGAGCGATATCAAGAAAATCATCAAGAATGGAGACAAGGTGGCGATAGGAGGCTCATGGCTGGGCAGCCATCCTATGGCTATAATCCGGGAGATCATCCGCCAGAAAATCAAGAACCTGACGGCTATAACAGTGGTGGGCAGCATAGACATCGACCTGCTCATAGGGGCCGGCTGCCTGAGCAGGCTGATGTTCTCCTTCGTCAGCATGGAGGCCTTCGGGCTGGCGCCAAACTTCCGCAGGGCGATTGAGAAAGAGGGCCTGCCGTACGACGAGATCACCGGCCTCGCTGTAATCATCGGTCTGGAGGCAGGGGGAAGAAACGTTCCCTTCCTCCCCTACCGCGGGCCGTTCGGCTCCGACCTGGTGAAGTACCGTCCTGAATTCTATAAGGAGATAAAGTGCCCGTTCACCGGCGAGAAGCTGATAGCGGCAGCTGCCATCGTACCCGATGTGGCCATCATCCACGCCACACGAGCCGACCACGCGGGCACCGTTCAGATCGAAGGCACCTCAGGAACCGATGTGGAGATGATGCGGGCCGCCAGAAAGCGAATTGTTTCGGTAGAAGAGATAGTCAGTACCGAAGAGATAATGAAATATAAAGAGAAGACCAAGATACCCAAGTTCCAAGTAGACATGGTAATAGAGGCTCCCTTGGGAGCCCACCCCTGCTCCTGTGCGCCCGACTACGTTTTCGACCCGTGGCATATTATGAAATACATGCAGGCTGCGAGCAGCCCTGAGACTTTCAAGCAGTATCTCGGCGAGTACGTGATGAAGCCTGAGTTCGAGTACCTCGAAGCCATCGGCGGTATGAAACAGGCTACGATTCTGCGAAGACTAGCGCGGGAGGTAACGTTCTTATGACACAGTATGCAAAGGATTATACCGTCGGCGAGTTAATGTGCGTCACCCTGGCCAGGGAGATAGAAGACGGCGACGTTATTGTACTGGGGTCCTTCACCCCCCTTGCCTACGCCAGCTACATACTGGCGAAGATCACCCACGCGCCAAACAGCACACTGCTGGCCTATGCCGCGGTTGATTTCAGGCCATTCCAGTTATCGTTCACCCGCGCCGAGGCTGCGGCAACAAGAGGAGCATCTTTGATGTGGACAATGCTCGAAGACCTCAACTCCGTCCACCTGAAAGGGCGGGGAGATGTCGAGGCAATTTCGAGCATCCAGGCAGACCAGTACGGTAACATCAACCTCTCTGTCATCGGCGAGTATGACAAGCCTATGCTGCGCGGCCCCGGCGGCGCGGGTGCCCCCGAAGTTATCAAGATGCACCGCAAGATGCTGGGGTATTTCCCGAGCCACACCCCAAGGACATTCGTCCCCAAGGTCGATGTCATAACAGGCACCAGGTACGTCATCGGCGCTAAGGAACGTATTAAGTCAGGCTACAGGCCCGGCCCGATAAGGTACATCACCAACCTCGCAGTTATCGCCAAAGAGGAGAAGGAAAAGCCGTTTAAGATCGAGTCTCTGCACCCCGGAGTCACCGCCCAGCAGGTCGTAGAGAACACCGGCTTCGAACTGGAAGTGCCGAAGAAAATACCGGAGACCGAGAAACCGACCGCGGTGCAGGTCAAACTTCTGAGAAAAACCGTCGACCCTTACGGTACGATAGAATTCGATTTCAAACCGGGCAAGGAAAGGCTGTTGTATTTGAACGATATTTTGCAAAAGGAGCTTAAATCCATCGGCTACGCATAAGTGGCGCGATCTTACCCGAAATAGCTAATTTAACAAGGGGGAACTGTATATGGCATACGAGACTATATTGCTCGAGAAGAAAGGCCAGATAGCGATAATCTGGTTTAACCGCCCCGACAAGCTGAACGCCGCCAGCCCCACAGTGTTCACCGAGCTCGATGCCGCCATCACCGATGTCGAGCAGGATGACAACATCAGGGTGGTGATTCTCACAGGCAAAGGCGATGCATTCAGCGCAGGGGCTGACGTCGAGAGGTTCGAGTTCGATAAGATTATCAAGGGCGTAGACTTCATAGAAAACGTCGCGCGGCCGTTCATGCACTTCGAGTACATGCCTAAACCCGTTATCGCAGCGGTCAATGGCTACGCCTACGGTTTCGGCACCGGTATCACCCTGGCATGTGACGTCGTCATCGCTTCGGATAAGGCCAGGTTCAGCACAAGGGAGGTCAACTGGGGACAGATTCCGATAGAGACGCTTCTGCGCGGCGCCGAGATACTGGGCAAGCGTGTTATCGGCTATATGACGCTCACCGGGGCTACCTTCAATGCCGAAGAAGCAAAGGACGTTGGCCTGGTGAACAGGGTAGTCCCTCATGACCAGTTGATGGAAGAGGTCATGAAGCTTGCCGAGGCGATGTGCAAGGGAGCACCGCTGGCACAGAAAATGATCAAGAGGGTACTCAACCGTAAATGCCATGAAGACTGGGATTGGACTATGGCGATGATGCCGACCATCTTCTCCAGTGAGGACGTTGCCGAGGCGAGAAAAGCGTTTATGGAGAAGCGAAAGCCAGAGTTCCACGGCAGGTAATTGTTAATAGATACCATTCGTGGTGAGCCCGTCGAACCAAGAACGGCCCTTCGACATGCTCCGGGCGAACGTTCGAAGTAAAGGAGGTTAACAGATGTTTGACGAAAAAACCATTGAGGCAGCAAAGAAGCTTCAGGCGCAATGGGACGAGGCGGTTGCTAAATACGAGCGGGACTTCTCAGCTAAGACAAACTCCGGCATCCCCATAAAACCGGTCTACACGCCTCTTGATATCCAGGATATCGACTTTGAGACAGAGATAGGGATGCCCGGCAACTATCCCTTCATGAGGAGTAACTATCCGCTCCACTACCAGTTCCAGCCCTGGATAAACCAGCCGGTGCATGGCTACGGATTGCCCGAGGACACGAAAGAGCGCATGGAGGCGCTAACCAAGGCTGGAATGGAGGGATACTTCGGGGGGAGAGCCTACAACCTGGTATGGGACTACCCC
Source organism: Dehalococcoidia bacterium (assembly GCA_011174795.1). Lineage (GTDB taxonomy): Bacteria > Chloroflexota > Dehalococcoidia > SZUA-161 > SZUA-161 > W281. The sequence continues at coordinate 63,048 of DUEY01000015.1, read as the reverse complement.
GGATACTTCGGCATCGACCCCGATGACCCCGAGGCCGAAGGCTATATCGGGAAGGACGGGGTCTCCTGCAACACAGACGAGGATTTCGCCCGCATGCTCGAAGGCCTGGACCTGGCGAAGAATAATATCATCCTGATAAACGGCGACACTCTTCCCATGTTTTCCATATACATAGCCTATGCGGAGAGCCAGGGCGTAAGCCGGGCAGACCTTCGAGGCAACACCATGAACTGGGTATTCACGGCATGGTATGCCCCCAACTTCATGTGGGAGACCGAGGACGCATTGAAACTTGCCACCGAGAATATCCACTTCTGCGTCAATAATATCCCGCGCTGGAACCACACGAATATACAGGGCCATGCCATCTCAGAGACAGGCGCCGACGCTATCCACCAGATGTCGTTCTGCCTCGCTACCGCCATCGCTGTCGCCGACTCATGCAAGGCTGCCGGTCTGGAACCCGACAAATTCATGACCGGCATCGGCTTCCAGATAGCCCAGTGCAACGATTTCTTCGAGTACATCTGCATGTTCAGGGCATGGCGAAAGCTGTGGGCCAGCATTGCCCGCGAGAGATACGGCTGCACCAGGCCCGCCGCAATGCACTTGAGAACTCATACCAATACCTCCTGTTTCGAGTTAATCAAGCAGCAACCGTTAAACAACATCATTCGCAGCGCCTATCATGCCCTGGGAGCAGCGCTTTCGGGCACAACGGCTATGCAGATACCGGCATATGACGAGCCTATCGGCATCCCGACTGAAGAGTCGGCCGTCCTGACGCTACGCACGCAGCAGATTCTACTCCACGAGACCGGCATTACCAAGGTCAGCGATCCCCTCGCCGGGTCATACTACGTGGAATGGCTGACACACAGGATGGTGGAGGAGGGGAAGAAGATATTGAAGGAGATAGAGGACGCAGGCGGGTTTGTCAAGGCGCACAAGGACGGCATGCTGGCACGAGTCCTGCGTAAGGGCTGCGACCAGTGGCGGGAAGAGATAGAAGCTGGTCAGCGCATAGTCGTCGGCTGGAACAAATACGCCACGGCGGAAGACCTCAAGGTTCAGGCCTTCAGGCCCGACCCCGAGGTTGCCAGGGTCGCGATAGAGCGAACCAAGGACTACAAGGCGCGAAGGGACCAGGCAAAGACAGACGCAGCCCTGAATGGCATCGTCTCGGCATGTGAAAAATTAAAGAACGGCGAATACGGACACGTAATGCCAGCCTGTATCGAAGCCGCCAAGGCCAAAGCCACCGCCGGAGAGATATCGAAGGCATTGAGAAAGGTCATGCGGTGGGGACCGGAATATAACGTGATGCTGAAGTACTAGGAGCGACCGGGTCAATAATCTACCGTAAAGGGGGTTTAGTACATTGTCAAAGAACGGTACACAGAGAGTTCTTCTGGTCAAGCACTGGATCGATATTCACGACCGCGGCCTGAGGCTAATCGCAACCCGCTGCAAGGATGCGGGCTTCGAGGTGGTATACGCCAGCTACAGCCGGCCGGATGAAGTGGTGAAAATGGCCGTTCAGGAGGACGTGGATGTCATCGGCATGAGCTTCTTCACCAGCGCCTATGAGGAGCACCTGCCCAAAGTGATGCAGGGATTAAAGGAAAACAAGATGGGTCATGTCATGGTTGTCCTCGGCGGCGTTATCCCCGATGAAGACCATGAATCGCTCAAAGCACAGGGGGTCAGGGAGATATATGGCCCCGGGTCTGATATAAACGGGTTTATAGAGCTGATAAAGGCGGAAGTGAAGAAGTAGCCAGCAGGCAACTCCGTAGAATATCTGGTACTATATCGAACGAGCATAAGGAGGAAATGATGGCTTATGAGACCATAATCCTGGAGAAAAAGGATGGCGTGGCACGGATAACCCTCAACCGGCCAGAGGTGCTGAATGCATTCAGCCCGCAGATGTCCGAGGAGCTTAAAGACGCGGTGAAAGACATAGCCGCCGATAAGGGTGTCAAGGTAGTCGTTATCACCGGGGCCGGCGACCGTGCCTTCATGTCGGGCGCCGATATCGACAAGACGATACTTGCCTGGGTAGAGATGACCAAGAAGGGTGGAAGTGTCCTCGATGACCACAAGGTGTACTTCTCACCCACTATGCTGGAAGAGTTGCCCCAGCCTGTGATAGCAGCCGTCAACGGCTTCGCCATGGGCATGGGCTGCGAGATCGCGCTGGGTTGCGATATCAGGATAGCCGCGGATACCGCGCAGTTCGGCCAGCCCGAGATAAGACTGGGTATCATGTGCGGCGGCGGGGGCAGTGTCAGGCTGACGCGACTGGTAGGAAAAGGCAAAGCGCTTGAGATGTGCCTCACCGGAGACCCTGTTGACGCCCAGGAGGCGTACCGCATCGGCCTCGTCAACCAGGTTGTGCCCGCCGCGGAGCTTGAGAATGCCGTTGCGGCGATGGTGAAAAGGCTGATATGGAAGGGCGCAATAGCCCTGGACTACACCAAGAAGAGCATCTATGCCACCCTTGAAATGGGTCCGAAAGAGGCTATCGAGAACGAGGCAAAGCTGTTCTCCGACATCTTCAAGACCGAGGATGCCTACGAGGGGGCGACAGCGTTTCTCGAGAAGAGACGGCCTGAGTTCAAGGGGAAATAGCAGACTCTCACGTTCACAGTGAATGAAGAGGCCTCACTTCGAGGCCTCTTATTATTTAAATAACAACAGTGCCCCAAGCACGATTGACTCTGCCAGGGAAGAGACTTAGAATTGATACGGGGTAAACCATGAGTTCCGGTAAGACAGAAGCTAAGGCGAAAGGATATATCGAGATCGACTACGAGTTGTGCAAGGGATGTCAGCTCTGTATCTCGTTCTGTCCCAAGGACGTTCTATCCCCATCCAACAAACTGAACGCCAGCGGCTATTTGACGGTTGCCTTCAACCGTAACGGCGCATGCACGGGCTGTGCCATTTGCGCGGTCGTATGTCCCGAGGCAGCGATAGAGGTTTACCGTGGCTAAGGTACTCATGAGCGGCAACAGTATAATCGGCGAGGCGGCTATCAGGGCCGGCTGCCAGTGCTATTTCGGCTACCCCATCACCCCACAGAACGAGCTGACCGAGTACATGGCTGCGCACCTGGGCCGAAGGAAGGGATGCTCCTTCGTCCAGGCGGAAAGCGAGCTCGCGGCGATAAACATGGTCTACGGAGCTAGCCTGGTGGGGGCAAGGACAATGACCTCCTCCTCCAGTCCCGGTATCAGCCTGAAGCAGGAAGGAATCTCCTATCTCGCTGCCAGCCAGCTTCCCGCGGTTATCGTCAATATGTCCCGGGGCGGGCCCGGTCTGGGCAGCATCTCTGCCGCACAGTCGGACTATTTCCAAGCTACACGCGGCGGCGGGCACGGAGACTACCGCACTATTGTGCTGGCGCCGTCATCGGGACAGGAACTGGCGGATTTCACCCACCGCGCCTTTGAACTTGCCGACAAGTATCAGATTCCCGTAATCATTCTCGGTGACGGTATGCTAGGGCAGATGATGGAGCCGGTGGAGTTCAAGCATGAAGCCCCCGAGAAACCGCCGGTCAGGAGCAACGCTCTAAGAGGGGCAAAGGGACGTCCCAGCAGGGCTATCACCACGTTCACCTCGAAGCCGACCGAGCTGGAGGAGATTAACTGGAGCCTGTTCCGGAGATACCAGTTGATACAGAGACGGGAGACCACCTATGAAGCGTTTATGGCTGAAGACGCAAAGTTGATGGTCGTCGCCTTCGGGGTGGCAGCGCGCATCGCCAAGGGGGCGATAAAAAATGTACAGGCGGAGGGTCTGAAAGTGGGAATGCTAAGGCCGATTACCCTCTGGCCATTTCCCTCCGCACAGGTTACCAGCTTATCCAATAAGGTAAAACAGTTCCTCGTCTTTGAAATGAACATGGGCCAGATGATAGAGGATGTGCAACTGGCACTGACAGGCAATGGCGATGTCTCATTCTACGGCAGGCCGGGAGGGGTTATCCCCACCCCCAGCGAGGTCGCCAAAGTAATTTCACGTATCTATTATCAGAAGGGTCTGAAGTAGGCAGATGAAGAAGGTATACTCCCGTCCTAAATCATTGAAGAGGAACCCCTTCCATTACTGTCCCGGCTGCGGGCACTCGGTTATTCACCGGCTGATAGCCGAAGTAATCGACGAGATGGACCTCCAGGACAAGGCTATCGGTATTCCCCCGCCCGGTTGCTCGGTCTTCGCCCACCACTACTTCGATGTCGATATGGCTGAGTCAGCACACGGCAGGGAGGCTGCAGTTGCTACCGGCATTAAGAGGGCGTTCCCCGAGGCGTTTGTATTCACCTACCAGGGCGACGGCGACCTCGCAGCCATCGGCACCGCCGAGACCATCCATGCCGCCAACCGGGGCGAGAAGATGACCGCCATCTTTATCAACAACGCCGTCTATGGCATGACCGGGGGGCAGATGGCGCCGACCACCCTTTCCAGCATGAAAACCACCACCACCCCCTACGGGCGTGATGTGGAGATAGAGGGCTACCCCATCAAGATAAGCGAGATGCTGGCCCTGACCAGAGGTGCGGTGTATATCGAGCGTACGGCTGTCAACTCACCGGCTAATATCAGGAAAACGAAAAAGGCTATCCGCAAGGCCTTCCAGTCGCAACTCGACAACCTCGGCTTCTCCCTGGTGGAGATACTCTCTCCATGCCCCACGAACTGGAGAATGGAGCCGCTGGAATCGTGGCGGTGGATCGATGAAGTGATGGCCGTGGAGTTCCCCCTGGGCGTCATAAAGGATGTAACCGGGAGTAAGGATGCTGATTAAGACGGTCTTCGCCGGCTTCGGCGGTCAGGGCGTTCTCTCCATGGGACTCAACCTCGCCCAGGCAGCAATGCTCGAGGGGAAGAACGTAACCTACCTGCCTTCGTATGGCGCCGAGGTTCGCGGCGGCACTGCCAACTGCACGGTAGCCATATCCGACGAGGAGATCGCCTCGCCCGTTGCCTCCGCCCCCGAGTATGTCGTAGCGATGAATAAGCCCTCCCTGGTCAGGTTCCAAAACCAGCTTGAATCGGGCGGCATTCTCTTTGTCAACTCCTCCCTGATAGAAGCCGACATCTCGCGGGGAGACATCAACCTCGTCGAGGTGCCGGCGAACGATATCGCCAAGAAGCTAGGGAGCCCGAAGTCCGCCAACATGGTGATGCTGGGCGCATTCACCCGGAAAAGCAACCTGGTTTCCCTCTCCACGCTGATCGAGGCACTGGAGGATACGCTCAAGAAAAAGAAGAAAGTGCTCGAGGTCAACAAGAAGGCGTTAGAGGCAGGATATAGCTACTTCAAGTAAGCTGAAGGCTAACGGCTGATAATTAAAGACTATACTAACTTAAAATCCGCTGGGCGGCCTTGCCTTACTCGCCAAGCTCATTAATCTGCTGCTCGGCCATTTTAGTCAGGCCTAGACTATCGGAGTAGGCAAGCGCCTTTTCAAAGTCCGCTAAAGCCTCGTCGTTACTTCCCTGTTTTTTATACGTAACGCCCCTGTTGTAGTAAGCCTTAGCGTAATCAGCTTCAAGCTCGATTGCCTTGTTGTAGTCTATAATTGCCTGCTGGTAATCCCCCAGTCCATGGTATACATACCCCCGATTGTTGTAGGCCTCAGCGTAGTCCGGGTCCAGCTCTATAGCCCTGGTGTAGTCAGCAATAGCCTGCTGGTTATCAAACAGATAGTAGTAGGCATTCGCACGGTTGTAGTAGGCCACAGCTTTATCGGAGTCCAAATCGATGGCCCTGTTGAAGTCAGCGATTGCCTTCTGGTAATCGTTCAGCCAATAGTAGGCAAGCCCGCGGTTATTAAAAGCTTCAGTGTATTTGGGATTCAGTTCGACTGCCATGGTAAAGTCGATAACTGCCTGACTGTAATCATTCTGGTAAAAATAAACTTTCCCCCGGTTGTTATATGCCTCAGCGTAGTTGGGGTCCAGCTCGATAGTCTCATTGCAGTCGGCGATGGCCTGTGTGTAGTTACCCAACCTGCCGTAGGCATATGCCCGTTTGTTATAGGCCTCAGCGTAGCTGGGGTTCAACTCGATAGCCATTGTGTACTCTGCTATCGCTTCGTCATAACGCTCCCCATCTGCCAGCTTATTGCCTTGCTCAACATACCATTCAGCTGTGCCCTCCGCTGGCCCTCCACAGGCCGCGAAAATGCAAACGAGAATCACCGCCAGTGCAAACACAAATCTTCTCATTTCTCCCGCTTTACACTCCTGAAAACATACTTGCCGCGCATACTACTTGAGGTATTCTACCGCCATATGTATACTATCACAATAGGTGAACCCAGATTTAGAACCAGCGCAGCATAAAAGGGGCGATTATGAGTGTTAAACAGATTTCGGTGAGCCTGGACAACGTGCCGGGGCAGTTTCTACGGGTGAGCGAATACCTGGGCTCTGAGGGGATAAACATCAGGGCTATCTCAGTAGCGGACACCTCCGACATCAGCACGGTGAGGTTTGTATCGGACAACCCGGAGAAGACAGTCAACGTGTTAAAGAGCCACGGCTATTCCGTAAAAGAGACCGAGGTATTAGCGGTGGAGATACCCGACCATCCCGGCGCCCTCCAGGCCGTGCTCAAGCCCCTAAAGGCAGCCGATATCAACGTGCTTTATCTCTACACCTTCCTCGGCAAGGGTGAAAGCGGTCAGCCCATCGTTATCGTGGGTGTGGACAGGACCGAAGAGGCGATAGAGGTGCTGAACAGGAACTGGGTGCATACCTTCGGCAAAGAGATTTACGCTTTGTAATATGGTTACATCGCCTTCCGTGCTCGGCACCCTATTTACTAATCTCACTACCTGAACTCGGCGAAGTACTCGTCCTCGGTCTTTCCGGTTATCTTCTCGAAGTGCTTGTCTTTCCTTATACCCAGGACTGTCTCGGTAAGCTCTTTCTTATTCTCAATGTTGCCCCGCCGCTGGATCATAATCTTCTGCGCCATGGGAGAGCCCGCGCCGTGGAGCGCCTCGGGCAGGCCGGCCCCCACCGCCATGTTCTCGATAAGCCTCAGCACTTTCATCCTGTCCCTGGTCGAGGTCCCCGCCTTGCCTTTGAAATACTTTTCTATGTACTTCCCTGTCTCGGGATTCTTGTAGTCCTTCTCCGAGGGCATGGTTATTATCAGGCCGCCGGCTATATCCTGGGCCAGGCGCATCCACTCATAGGTATTGCGTGTTATGTTAAGTTTCGTCACGTTCGCCAGCAGCGGGTTTATAGTATATGCTCCCGACTTTGTTTTCGAGCCCTCGTAAGAGCAGGCAAGAGAGCACGACCAGCAYGTCTCCGCCATATTKACCATCTCCGCCATCAARTCCCTCAGATAAGGCGTTTTCTCGACACCRTTGTTCTCRGCTATCCAGTAAGCCGCMCCSGTYACYACRTCRSMAAGRCCTACCTTGCAGCCGCCATAGTTGCTCCTGTGGAAGCCGGCGAATATCTCGACCATCTGCCCGCTGAAGTCGTACTCGCCGCACATGAACACCCTCTCCCATGGTACGAACACGTCGTCGAATACTATCAGCGTCTCACCGCCGACGATGCCGTACTTCGGATTGCCGCAGTCTATCTCGCCGTCCAGCCTCCTGGTATCGTTTGTCTGCCGCCCGAATATCAAGGTTATGCCCTCTGTATCCACGGGTACAGCGAAGCTGACGGCGTAATCCTTGTCCTCGGGCTGCATTGTCCTCGTCGGGATGACGAATATCTCGTGTGAATTCACCGTGCCCGTTATATGAGCCTTGGCACCACGGACTACTATTCCGTCGTCCCTCTTTTCAACAACGTGTACATACTGGTCAGGGTCTTCCTGCTGATGCGGTCTCAGGCTCCTGTCCCCCTTTGGGTCGGAGATCGCTCCGGCCAGCATCAGGTCGTTCTCCTGGACATATCTCAGGAATTTCTTGAACTTCTCGTGATAATCCGTCCCGTATTTCTGGTCTATATCGTAGGTGGTGATGTACGCGGCATTCAGGCTGTCAAGCCCGACACAACGCTGAAAGCAGGTAGCCGTCTTCTGCCCCAACAGCCGCATCATGCGCACCTTGTTTACCAAGTCTTCGATGCTCTGGTGAATGTGGGTGAAGCGGTTTATCTTCTCCCCGGTAAGGTGAGAGGTAGCGGTCATCACCTCCTCATACTCGGGGTCGCTGGCCAGTTCATAAGTCATAGCCGCTGCATTGATATGCGGCTGGAACATGGGATAATCAACGACATCCTCCACCTTCTCACCGAAGGCATACACCTTCGGCTTCAGCTTCCGCAAGCTCTCTATGTACTCTTTCCCCGATTTAATAGCCATCTCTTCCTTCCTTTCCAGCAGCACTACAGTCTATTAGGATGACTGACTATAATCATAAAATCCCTTGCCCGTCTTCCTGCCCAAGTGCCCTGCACGGACCATCTGCCTGAGCAATAACGGAGGGCGGTACTTGGGGTCGCCATACTCCTCATATAGATTCTCCATAACATGCAGAAGGGTATCCAGACCCACGAAGTCGGCTAACTGAAGCGGCCCCATGGGATGGTTCATCCCAAGCCTCATGCCCTTGTCAATATCCGCTGCACTTGCTATGCCCTCGGCGAAGGCATGGATCGCCTCGTTCTGAAGGACGCCGATAAGCCTGCTCGTGGCAAACCCCGGCGTGTCATTGACCAGTATCGACTCCTTGCCCATCTTGGCAGACAGGTCCTGAATAACCTTTATTGTCTCGTCGCTGGTGCTGTAACCCTTGACGATCTCCACAAGCTGCATCATAGGGACGGGATTGAAGAAATGCATGCCGACAAACCGGTCCGGTCTATTGGTGGCAGAAGCCAACTCCGTAATGCTCAGACCAGACGTATTGGATGCGAAAATAACGCGTTCTGGGCATTCTTTGTCCATAGCCTGGTAAGTCTCCACCTTCAGGGACAGGATCTCCGGAATCGCCTCTATTACTATGTCGACATCCTTCACCGCCGCAGTCAAGTCAGTGAGCCCCTTGATACGAGCCACGGTAGCATCCGCATCGGCCTGGGTAATCTTCTCCTTCTTCACCATGCGACCCAGACTCTGATTGATAGCGTTCATCCCGCTCTCGATAAACCTGTCCTCAATATCCCTCATCTTCACCTCAAGGCCGACCTGGGCTGCTACCTGGGCTATGCCAGCGCCCATAATCCCGGCACCCAGCACGCTTACTCTGTTTACTTCCATGCTCGAAATACCTCCTCGTTCTTTATATATCGAAATATAGTTGTAGACTTCCTGAGGAAATGCCCCGCTCTGGGGCGATTTGAGCGGTTCCTGGATTCGAGGAAGTAGACACTTGAGGTACTTGAGATCCTGCCTGTCTAAAGACTATTTTGGTGGAGCTGGGGGGATTCGAACCCCCTACCTCTTGAATGCCATTCAAGCGCTCTCCCAACTGAGCTACAGCCCCACGTTCAACATCTTACAATAAAAATCTACCCCAATCAATAAATACAAAGCGCTCGGGATTAACCGGACAGCGATGTCCTTTCCCCACTTTCCCATACGGGACTGAGAACCACCCACTGCTCGGGGTATGTCTTTATATACCGCTCCATAACGGAGATAATCTGCTCCATATTCTTCGCCACAGCCCCGTCGCCTTCGGGTATAATATCAACCGCAGGTTCAAAGTACACGTCATAACAGCCATTCTTCTGGCGCAGGTTAAAGACAGGGACAACTGCCGCCCCTGTCCTCATCGCGATACGAACAGCACCCACAGGCATACTAGTCTCTTCGCCGAAGAAACTTAACCTCAGCCCATCCTTCCCGAAGTCACGGTCGCAGACAATCAACACCACTTCACCACGGTGTAAAGACTGCATCACTACCTTCAATACGCCCAATTGAACGGGCATGAAATTCATGCCTTTACAATTCCTCAAGGCAACGACATGATTAAGCAAAACCTCTGGCTCTAAGGGTTCAACCAGGCCGGTGACTTTTGTCGAGTGTGCTGGAAAAACCTGCGCAGCCATATCAAAGCTACCGATATGTGCGGTGACAAGGATAACCCCCTTGCCCCTGTTAATCGCGTCCTCGAGATTGTGCCAGCCATTAACTTTTATGCGATCCTTGATGTCTTTAAGTCTCATATGAGGCAGCTTTATAAGGTCGTAATAGTTCTTAGCCGCGTTTCTTAACACATCTCGCACGGCACGTTTCAGCGCAGCTTCATCCGCCTCCGGTCCTAAAACGCGCCTCATGTTGTCCGCAACCGCCTCCCGCGTTACTGGGGACAGCATATAAACCATAAATGCGGTAAAACGCGCGGTTAGATACCCCAGTTTTCTGGGCAAATAAGCAATGGTCAGGCCTGTAAACCTGAATGCATAGTATTTCCACATATAGTCAAATCACTCTGCTATTAGAAATGTGCGGCTCTGAATTCGGCTGCTCCCCAGATTATAAACGTCTCAGATAAAATTGGGAAGACCGTCCTTGAAGTCATTCAATACTTAAAACACCTTTCGCTCTCATTTAATTTCTGTTGCGCCACTACGCAATTTCAAGTAGAATGTGGGCGATAAAACGACGGGAGAGGGTAATGGAGAAATACCAGAGCGAACAAATACGCAATGTTGTTTTGCTCTCTCATACCGGTGCCGGCAAGACCTCGCTCAGTGAGGCTATGCTGTTTCACAGCAAGACAATAAACAGGCTGGGGAAGGCAGATGACGGCACCACCACCTCCGATTATGACCCCGATGAGGTGAAACGTAAAATCAGCATCAACACCTCACTGCTCCCGTTCGAATGGAATAAGACTAAAATAAACCTGCTCGATACCCCGGGCTATGCCGACTTCGTAGGTGAGGTAAAAGCAGCGCTACGCGCCGCCGAGGGCGCAGTGATAGTGGTCTGCGCCGCCTCTGGAGTGGAGGTGGGAACCGAGTTCGTCTGGAAATATGCCGAAGATATAGGTATCCCCCGCATAATCTTCATTAATAAGCTCGAACGTGAAAACGCCGATTTCTTCAAAACCGTTGCACAAATAGAAGCTACCTTCGGCAGAAAATGTGTGCCCATTCAGTTGCCTGTAGGCGCTGAGAGCAACTTCCAAGGTGTTGTGGATCTGATTGCCGCCAAGCCTTCTGAAGTCCCGCCAACAGTAGCTGATAAGCTAGACGCTCTGCGCGACAAGCTGGCTGAGGCAGCCGCAGAGACCGATGACGACCTTATTACTAAGTACCTGGAGGGAGAGGAGCTAACCGAGGAGGAACTCCGCCGCGGTTTGCGGGCCGGGGTTGCTACAGGTAAGGTCGTTCCGATTATGGCAGGCTCTGCCCTGCAAAGCAAAGGCATAGCTGAGCTGATGGACGCTATCTGCCACTACCTGCCGTCTCCAAAAGATAGGGGCGGGATCACGGCAAATAATACCAAGACAAAGCAGGAAGAGACTGTAGACCCAGACGCCGATGCACCGCTTTCCGCTCTTGTCTTCAAGACTACGGCAGACCCCTATGTGGGTAAGCTCACCTATCTCCGGGTTTATAGCGGCACCATCAAGAGCGACTCCAGCGTCTGGAACGCTAATAAGAACCACGCCGAGCGCATTGGACAGCTCTACAGCATACGGGGTAAGTCCCAGGAGCCTGTGCCCCAAATCGCTGCCGGTGACATAGGTGCGGTAGCCAAACTTGCGGATACAGGCACAAACGACACCCTCTGTGATAAAGAACACCCCCTGGTTCTCGAAGCAATCGAGTTTCCCCACCCTACCCTGAGGGTAGCCGTTTACCCCAAGACCAAAGCCGACCTGGATAAGATGGGCCCTGCCCTCGCCAGGCTGACCGAGGAGGACGCAACTATAACCGTACACAAAGATACCGTTACCGCAGAGACAGTGCTATCGGGAATGGGAGAGGCACATGTAGATGTATCCGTAGAGAAGATTAAGCGCAAGTTCGGCGTTGATATAAGAACCGATACACCCAAGATACCTTACAAGGAAACGATCACAGTTCCAGTCAAGGCAGAGTACAAACACAAGAAGCAGACCGGCGGACACGGTCAGTACGGTCACGTGCTACTGGAGCTTGAGCCCCTGCCGCGGGGCACCGGCGCAGAGTTTGGGAATAGAGTGGTGGGCGGTTCAGTCCCTAAAAACTACATCCCGGCAGTGGATAAAGGGGTCAATGAGACGCTTAATGACGGGGTTATAGCCGGCTACCCGGTAACCGACCTGAAGGTGACACTGTACGACGGCAGCGCCCACCCCGTGGATTCCTCTGATATGTCGTTTAAAATCGCTGCTTCCCACGCCGTGAAAAAGGGCGTAAACGACGGCCAGCCCGTGTTGCTCGAGCCGATAATGAACATTCAAATAACCATTCCCGACAGCTTCACGGGCGACATCATGAGCGACCTCAATGGAAAACGTGCCAAGGTACTGGGCATGACGCCCGGCGACGGCATCAACGTTATAGATGCCCAGGTCCCGCTGGCGGAGCTGCTCAGGTATGCCATCGACTTGAGGTCTATCACGCAGGGTCGCGGCAGCTATACCATGGAGTTCAGCCACTACGAAGAGGTGCCGGCACACCTCGCTCAGAGGATAATCGCGGAATCGAAGAAGGAGCCCGAGAAGGCCTAGGCATTTAGGTAATTGCTATTTAGCGTCTTTATTGACAATCCTCTTCCATTTACGTTTGCCGATTCTTATAATGCTCCCGTCGTTTATCGGCCTCGTCTCATCAAACGAGACTATTCGCACACCATCGAGTTCCACAGCCTTTTGATTGACCATTCTCTTGGCCTCGGCACGGCTTTGAACTAGGCCTGAAAGGTGTAGAAATTCTCCTATGCTGGGTTTAATATACTTTACATTAGCTGTACCGATTATGGGTACTGTCCATGCAAGCGTGCCCATGTCTTCACAAGATACTTCACCAGCGGTTTCTGCAGAAAGCTTTCCTTTTCTGATGAGGATTTCTTTTTGCAATTCCCCTAGAGCCTGGAAAGAAATCATGTGTTCTACAATATCCTCCGGCACCTCTTTCCACTGTACATCCTTCTCAAAATACTTCTGCGCTTCATCGGCAGCCTCAGTACTATGGAATTGCCTGACTATCTCCCAAGCAAGAAACTTCTTGATTTCCATTGGATTCTTCGAGTTGTCAGAAAGCATTTTCCTGTATTCATTTAGCATCTGGTCGTCGACATCGGTAAGCAACTCGAAGTAGTCCATTATCAGGCTGTCGGGTATGGACATCACACTACCATACATCCCCTTGCGCTCACCCGTCAACCTGTCTGTATAGTAGGCTGGTTCGTCGATGGCTATATAGTTATCAAGGCTCTTGCTCATCTTCTGCTGTCCGTCGGTGCCCACCAGCAGCGGCATGAGGAAGACCTGCTGCGGCGGCTGCCCTACCATCTTCTGAAGCTCCCTGCCCATAAGGCAGTTGAACTTCTGGTCGATGCCACCAAACTCGACATCCGCTTCGATGGCTATAGAATCATAAGCCTGTAGCAGGGGATAGAGCAACTCTGTGATGGCGATGGGACGCCCCGAGGCGTGCCTGTTGCTGAAATCCTCCCTCGCCAGAAGCTGAGCCACGGTGAACTTGCTCGTTAGTTCAATAACATCCGCCAGTGTGAACTTGCCAAACCACTCGCTCTGCCAGCGCAGCTCTGTCTTTTCCCGGTCAACCACTTTGAAGAACTGCTTCTTGTAGGTCTCGGCATTGGCGCGGACCTCCTCCGCCGAAAGCATAGGGCGCGTCTGTGACTCGCCGCTGGGGTCCCCTATCTGGGCGGTCCAGTCACCAACTATGAGCACAACCTGATGTCCCAGGTCCTGAAACTGGCGCAGCTTCCTCATTCCCACCACGTGCCCGAGGTGGATATCAGGCCGGCTGGGGTCGAAACCCATCTTCAATTTCAGTTTCTTGCCCGACTCAAGCAGGCGCACCATCTCTTCCTCGACAATAATCTCGGCTACGCCGCGCTTCAGTACATATTCAAGTGCTTTATCCATTGTCTTTGTGCCTCTATAATAAACCTAACCCAGTACCGCCTTTGCCTGCTCAACATCCTTCTCTATCTGAGCCGTCAGTTCATCCGGACCAGCGAACTTAATCTCCCCCCGCAACCGCTCGACAAGCTCTAGACTGAGCTGCTGCCCGTAGATATCCCCCGAGAAATCGAATAAAAAAACCTCTATGGTGCGCTCGCCCTCACCAAAGGTAGGCCTCGTCCCGATATTGGTCACCGATTTATAGACCGCGTCCCCGATATGGCCCAGAGTAGCATAGACACCGTCTGCGGGAAGCGCATGGTCTGCATCCACCTCTATATTTGCTGTGGGATAGCCAAGATTATGTCCCCGCTCTTTTCCACCCACCACCGACCCGCTTAGAATGAAATGGTGGCCCAGCAGCCTAGATGCCGTTTTCATATCTCCTCGTGAAAGTGCTTCCCGTATGGCAGTGCTGCTTACCTGAGTGCCTTCTAATAGCAGCGGTTCCACGACCTCTACGGTGAAGCCTAACTCCTGACCCAGCGTTTGCAGTCTGGCAGCATCACCCTCCCTTCCCCGACCCAGAGCAAAATCTGGGCCGATTACAAGGCCTCGCATCTTCAGGTGCTCCCGGAGAAGGCCGACGAACTCAAGAGCGCTCAATGCGGCCAACTCAATACTGAAGGTAAGTGGAACAACAAGCTCGACGCCAAGACCCTTAAGCAGCGTGGTCCTCTCCCCCACGGTAGTCAAGCGCGGCAGCCTGTCCCTCGATGAAAGCACGACCTCGGGATGAGAGTTAAATGTCACCACGCCGCTGAGTAGTTTCCTGCTTGATGCTTGCTGAATCAGCCTGTTGATAAGGTGCTGGTGACCAAGGTGAACCCCATCGAAAACCCCGACGGTAAGCAGGGTCTCGCGTTCCGGTCTGTAGCTTGCCAGCTCTTCGATTACGTGCACGTCAGTTCTAAATGCCCGGCTTTATCAACGAGTATTTTAGGGCAACCTCTAAATTACGTCAAGAAACTGAGGGGAATCATTACCTCAACACTATATTGTCCCGAAGCTAGCTGAAGCTGTTGCTTGACAGGTGATTATGCCGTTGCTAAACTTAAAATGTACTCAATAATTCATTGTAATGACGTTATATCATATTCCATTAGGATTTAAAAAGTAGAGGCATGCCAAACCCTATCAATTGGGGGTTGAGCATAGCCTCTACTCTTGGTGATTCAGGCAAGAGAGGAGCAACGAATAGTGAGCGCTATTGAGAAATTCCATGATATACTGGCAAACCGTCACCAGTATGCCATGGACTGGAAGGAACGAACCGGTGGCAAGGTTGTGGGAGGGCTATGTACCTACGTGCCGCTTGAGATTGTCTATGCCGCCGGTATGCTGCCGGTGCGCGTTCTGGGCACACACGAGGTTCAGGACGTCACAGACCGGTATCTTTTCCCCACCGTGTGCCCATTCTGCCGTGATACACTGGCCCAAGGACTGAAGGGTCGATACGATTACCTGGACGGACTGGCTATGGGGCGGACGTGCTCTCATATACAGGGCACGTTTGATAACTGGCGTAACTATATATCGACAACACTTGTTTATTACATATGGTTTCCCTGTCATAGAGAAAGCCCCCGGGCAGTAGATTGCCTGGTTGGAGAATACACCGGGTTCAAAGAGGCCCTTGAGAAGCTCACAGGCAAGCCAATTACTGATGACGGCCTGGATAAGGCGATAGAGCTGTACAATACGAATCGCAGACTTATGAAGCAGGTATACGAGTTAAGGAAAAACGAAGACCCTCCCATAACAGGCGCTGAGGCTATGGAGATGGTAGTCACTAGCCAGTTGATGGATGTAGTCGAGCATAATAAGCTTCTTGAGGAGTTACTCGAAGAGCTGCCCGATAGAAAGCTCGACCGTGAAACAGGGCTTCGTTTGATGATGATCGGCAGCGAGATGGACGACATAGAGTTTGTTCAGATGATGGAGGAGTTGGGCTGCACCATCGTCATCGACGAGCACTGCTCCGGAAGCCGCTTTTTCTGGGACGAGGTCGTCCCGGGAGAAGACCGCCTGGCTGCCATAGCAAGCCGATATGTACATCGCTGGCCATGTCCTGCCGTAAGCAGTAACTTCAGCGACAGGTTCGACCGTGTCCTGAAGATTGCTCAGGATTGGAACGTGCAGGGTGCACTCGTCTACCAGCAGAAGTTCTGTGACCCCCACGAGTTCGATATACCCCTGCTCCAGCAGATGTTTAAGGAACACGATATCCCAACTCTCGTCCTTGAATTTGACGTCACCATTCCCTTCGGACAGTTCCGCACTCGAATTGAAGCCTTCCTCGAGATGGCCGAACTCGAGGTGTTATAGAAAAAAATCGTTAATGACAACCAAAACGGAGGCAAAGCGGTTATGACTACGAATATGAAATATAAGACTAAGCCACTGGACTGCTGGCAATGGGGCAAGGAGCTCAGGCTGGAAGCTTACCAGGAATTCCTCAAGGGGCACGAGGAGGGTAAGCTCATGGTACTGGGCTGTGCAGCAACCCCTTACGGCATGCTGGCAGGGCTTGGTGACTTTGTTTTCCTGGCTGGCGAGCCATACGGAGCGAGCGTGGCAGCCGACCCGCCGTTCTCTATCCCCTGTATGGAGACCTATGAAGCCAAGGGGTATTCTCGGGATATGTGTGGCTATATGCGCAACTTCCTCGGCTCTATGTTCCTCGATAAGTATTACTTCACCGGCGGTTCTTTCCCCAAATTCGACTTCGCCTGGAGCGTACGCCACTGCCCTGCCGGCCACCCCAAGTGGCACCAGATTGTATCCGAATATCAGGACATCCCGATGAACTATATTGATGATGAAACGATGCTGGCGGTAGATGGCGACCCCGAACACAGGATAGATTATGTGGCCGGGCAGTATCTGGACACCATCGAATGGATGGAGAAGGTCACAGGAAGAACCTATGACGATGAGAAGGGCATTGAGGCAATGCGAACCTATTTTCGCAACGAGTCCCTTTGGGGTGAGATCTGCCTGCTTAACGGCGCCATACCTGCGCCTCTGGATATTAAGAGCATGTTCGCCCTCATGCCCATCTCAATGCTTCGAAGACATGAGAAGATTGCCACCGACTTCCTAACAACGCTAAGGGACGAGATGAAGGACCGCATCGCCAACGAGATCGCCGCCGTTGCCACGGAAAGATACCGTATGTGCATGCTGACGCCACCGCCCTGGAGCTTCCTCAAGGTTTTTCGCTACCTTGAGACCTTCGGCGTGGTCTTCGTTGGCACCTACGTATACCTCATAAACTCAGGTGAGGTGAAGTTTCTGCTTGATGAAGGCGAAGCCGTTCCAGCCACGGTTCCCGAGGAACGACCAGGCTGGCCTGAGATGAAAAACAGGGAGGACCTGTGTCGAACAATAGCACGATGGCGGGCCGAGCACCCGTTCCAGTCACACCTTGATATAAGAAAAAAGGAATACATAATTATCTACAACCACTGGCACGGCAACGCATACTTGTTGCTCATGAACCGCGGTTGCGTACCAATGACCACCAGCATGTACGACTTTCAGCGTGATATGCAGGCGCACGGAATACCGGTTGCGATGTTTGAAGGCAATTTTGCAGATTGCAGAGATATCGATGAGACCGGAGTTCTCGACCGCCTTGAGGCATTCCTGGAAGGACAGGGTATACAGAAGTTGCCAAGCCTTTGATAATGGTCGATGGTAAAAAGTGAAAACAGCGAGGTGAAATTACTATGATTACCGCCGGTATTGATATGGGGGCTCAATTCATAAAAGTAGTGATCCTTGACGATGGCAAAGTTACAGCCCGAACTATAATCCCTACTGGATTTGAGCCGCTTGAGGCAGCTAAGAAAGCGCTGGATAACGCAATGAAAGAGGCCGGTATATCCCGGCAGGACATTAAGAGCATTGTCGCAACCGGCGCAGGCAGAAAGTCTGTGGACTTCGCCGATAGCAGCATCACCGAGGTAACCGCCGATGCCAGGGGGACGATACACCTCAATCCTTCGGTGAGAACCATAGTAGACATAGGCGCTGAAGAAGCCCGTGGCATAAGCTGTGATGCTCAGGGCAAGGTGCTGGACTTCGCCAAGAATGACAAGTGCGCTGCCGGCTCCGGTGCTTTCGTCGAAAGCATGGCCAGGGCGCTGGAGATTAAGGTGCCTGAGATGATAGCAATATCCCTTAAATCGACTAAAGAAGCCCCTATTAATGCCACCTGTGCTGTTTTCGCCGAATCCGAGGTTGTATCACTCATCCACTCCAAGATTGAAAAAGCCGATATAGCCCATGCTGTCCACGACGCAATAGCCTCCAGGGTATCCTCCATGGTGCGCAGGATACCGGTGGAGAAAGATGTGGCGCTGATCGGCGGTGTGGCTAACAATGCTGCTATCGTCGACGTTATGCAGAAACATTTGGGCACTGAGATAGTGGTTCCTGAAAACCCCCAGTATGTGAGCGCTCTGGGAGCCGCGCTCTCTGCAGCATCCTAGCAGAGAAAGGGAGAAAGATGACAACCGAATATTTTCGATGGACAGAATACGCGTGGAAGAATCCTGATAAAGACTGGCAGAAAGCAGATACGCTTGTTGCCGGGATCGATGTCGGCTCAGTGAGCTCACAAGCCGTGGTTCTCGCCGATGACGAGATCTATTGCTACAGCAACGCCCGTACCGGTTCCAATAGCCCAGACAGTGCTAAAAACGCGCTTGGGATGGCGTTAAAGGACACTGACATCAAGCAAGAGAACCTGCAGTTTGTTGTGGGAACCGGCTACGGCAGAGTTAATATCCCCATGTCCAACAAGGCAATAACGGAGATCGCCTGCCATGCGCGGGGAGCGAATTACATGGGCGGCCCCACGATCCGCACCATCCTGGACATGGGTGGGCAGGATTTGAAGGGCATCCACTGCGACGAAAGGGGCAAGGTCACTCAGTTCTTAATGAACGACAAGTGCGCTGCGGGCACAGGACGAGGCATGGAGGTTATGGCCGAGCTATTGCAGGTACCCATCGTGGATGTGGGTCAGATGTCATTGGACGTTGAAGAGGAACCACCCCCCGTGAGCAGCACCTGTGTCATCTTCGCTAAATCAGAGGCAATCGGATTGCTGCGCAAAGGCTGGACAAAGAACATGGTGCTTGCCGCTTATTGCTCCGCCATGGCTCACAGGGTAGTCGGTCTTCTTGAGCGCATCGGCATTGAGAAAGATTTCACCATTACCGGCGGTATCTCCAAGAACATTGGCGTGACCAGCCGGATACTCAAGGAGCTAAAAGTAGACTCTGTGCCGCTAAAGCCCGATCCCCAAATCGCCGGTGCTCTGGGAGCCTCCGTTTTCGCTAGAGACTTACTCTTGAAGTCGCGGAAATAAAACACACAGGTATACACATGTTTAATAGGCTTCTTAGAAGACTGGTAATACTACCAGGCTATATCGCAAATTATGGTTACACCGATGGCTCTGGAGACTACTATATAATCGTTGACACCGATAAATGCGATGGCTGCGGCAAGTGCGTTGAGGCATGCCCGCAAGATATCCTTGAGATAATAACCGATGATTATGACGACCTCGTTGTCACCGTAAAAGAGGAACACAGTAAGAACCTTAAATATGTCTGCGCTCCGTGTAAACCCGTAAGCGGCCCAGTTGAACTCAAATGCCAGATAGCCTGTCCCAGTGGAGCGATAACACATTCCTGGTAAAGTTCATCAAATTATCCTAACCTAGTAACGATTACTCACCGTAGCACTTTAAAGCAAGGCCACGACGTGCTCCATTAGTGATGTTGACAGGCCAGAATCACCGATGTAAACTGGTGCAGTCATTCCACAGAATGGGAAGCTCTATCGGCAAGCATATTATTATCGGCCACGTGTAACAGCGTGGCCTTTGATTTCTGGGTTCATATTTAACGCAAGAGGCTAGGTAATATATGGGTGCATTAGGCGACGTCGACCCGCAGATTGCCGCTGCCATCAAGCAGGAAATCCAACGTCAGCAGTTCAACATCAACCTTATCGCCGCTGAAAATTACGCCTCAAGAGCCGTGCTCGAAGCGCAGGGTTCTCTGCTCACGAACAAGTACGCCGAAGGCTATCCCGGGAGTCGTTATTATGGTGGTTGCAGCAATATTGACTTGGTCGAAGAACTGGCAATTGAACGAGCTAAAAAGCTCTTCAACGCTGAACACGCCAACGTCCAACCACACAGCGGCACCCAGGCCAATATGGCAGCCTACTTCACCCTGCTTGAGCATAAAGATACGGTTCTCGCAATGGACCTGGCCCACGGCGGACATCTCAGTCACGGCAGCCGGGTCAACTTCTCAGGCAAGCTTTACAGGTTTATTACCTACGGGGTCGATAGGAAAACAGAGACAATCGATTACAATCAGTTAGAAAAGCTCACTAAGGCGCATAAGCCAAAGCTCGTTGTCGCTGGTTCCAGTTCCTACCCCCGGACAATTGATTTCGCCAAGCTTCGCCAGATTGCCGATATGGCAGGCGCAAAACTGATGATAGACATGGCGCATCTGGCGGGCCTTGTTGCTGCCGGCGTGCACCCCTCGCCAATACCTTACGCCGATGTAATCACCTCGACAACACATAAGACCCTGCGTGGACCGAGGGGAGGGTTTATTCTCTGCCAATCGCGATGGGCTTCGCAACTAGATAGTAACGTTTTCCCGGGGATGCAGGGAGGCCCGCTTATGCACGTGATAGCTGCCAAGGCAGTGGCTTTTCTGGAGGCGATGCAACCTGAGTTCGTTAACTACCAGAAAGCAGTATTACAGAATGCCAGAGCTCTTGCCAGTGAATTAAGCAATTTGGGTATACGGGTAATCACAGGAGGAACTGACAACCACATTGTCCTAGTTGACCTTTCCCAAATGGATATAACAGGGAATGAAGCTGAAAAGGCGCTCGACGCTGCAGGTATAACTGTTAATAAAAATGCGATTCCTTTCGACTCCCACCCCCCAAAGATTACCAGCGGTATCAGGCTGGGGACACCGGCTGTTACAGCCAGAGGTTTTGGAATTAATGAAATGAAGCAAGTAGCCCAGCTGATCTTCAAGGTGCTCTCAAGTATAGGTGACAAGCGGGTATATGAAGAGGTCAGAGCTCTGGCCAACGAGCTGTGCAGGCAGTTCCCGGTGCCCGAGTTGGGTGATTGAAAACGACTTGCTGTTAGCAACCCTCCATGATATAATGAGGCGTTTTCTGTTCAGATGTGAATATGATATGCTAACGTAGAGGTGCATACTTGCGCGATTATGAACTGATTATGATCATCAGCCCTGAGATTGACGAAGAGGAACTCCTCGCTACCATCGAGAAGGTGAACGGGTTTATCACCTCAAAAGGAGGGGAAATTATCGAGGTCGATCAGTGGGGGAAACGAAAGCTAGCTTATCCCATCAATCGTTTCAGGGAGGGGAATTATGTGCTAGATAGATTCAAGCTCACTCAAGGATTGACGGCGGAGCTCGAGGCCAGCCTGCAAATCTCAGAGAAGATCCTGCGTCATTTGCTAGTCAGACTGGACAATCAGAAGCCAGCGGAAGGTAAAAGCTAGGGGAAAGGAGTTGGCACAATGGTGGGGTTGAATAAAGTGATAATTATCGGAAATGTAGGAACGGATCCTGAGATGCGTTTTACCCCCAACGGCAATCCCGTGACCTCGTTTCGTATAGCCACGAGCAGAAACTACACCACTCCTGAAGGGGAGCGAAGACAAGAAACAGAGTGGTTTGATGTCGTTACCTGGAACAGGCTAGCAGAGAATTGCAATCAGTTCCTGACCAAAGGACAGCGAGCCTATGTCGAGGGCAGATTGCGAACCCGGTCCTGGGAAGGACAGGACGGACAACGGCACCAGCGTATCGAAATAATTGCCAATAGGGTGCTTTTTCTCGACAGACGCCCTGCAGGCACTCTCCCGGAGGCTGGAATTGATACAGGTGCCGAAGAAGACCTCGAGCCAAGCGACATACCGTTCTAGCACATTAGCTCAATCAGATACAGCAAGCTGTACGTGAAGGTTAGATGGCAAAACCAAGAAAAAACGTAAGCAAGTTCAAAGAGCGCGGTAAGGGAAGATATATCCCCAAAAGAAAAGCATGCTCTTTCTGTATAAATACAGAGCAGCTTATCGATTATAAGGATACAGCCCTATTGCGCCGATATATTTCCGACCGGGGGAGAATTGAACCTCGACGTAAGACTGGTGTCTGCCCAAAACACCAGCGCGTATTATCTGTCGCCCTCAAACGGGCGAGGCATATTGCCTTGTTACCCTACACCCCAGAGCACATTCGACAGAGTGGAGAGCCCAGCCCCGTAGAGCAATCCGAATAATTGCAGTATCATTAAGAGATTGTTTGTTCTCCTGTTAGGTGTCATATATTGAGCAGGAAACTGAAGCCTAAACCCAAACTTGCAGGCCCCAAGAAACAACCCCCCAGGTGGAAACGCGATAAAAGCATCTCCCTCTATCTCTGGATAATCATACCCATAATAATTGCCTTAGCGGTGGGTTTGGTAGGCTACTGGGGCTATACCAGTCATGTTTCAGCATGGAACCAGACGGTAGTAAAGATTAACGACACTGACTTGAACATGAGTTACTACGTGAAAATGCTACGTTTCTACTCATACGTTTCGAGAATACTAGTTACTGATGCTTCGCTTCCCGAACAGGTGATGGTGGCAATTATCGAAAATGAATTGATCAAGCAAGAAGCGGAGGAATTGAATATTGAGGTTACTGCCGACGAAATCACTGCTGTGATAAATGCTTCTCTCCTGACCGAGCAAGAGGCCGAAGGAAATGTTACACTATCACAATCAGAACTGTCCAACAGATATCAATCGAGACTGGACCAGAGCGGACTCTCCAACGATGAATACCGTGATTTCGTCAATACCGTTATACGAGGTGAGAAAATACAGATATATTTAAAAGATACTACAGTGCCATCGGCCTCCGAACAAGTGTATCTACATCTTATTGTACTTGCTGACGAGGAAACCGCAGGAAATGTGACACGACTTCTGGAACAAGGCAGAGACTTTGGTAACCTGTCAGCGGAGTACTCCGTTATTGAGAGCTTGAGAGAAGAAAGAGGCGATATGGGCTGGATACCGAAAGGTGTTTATACCGAGCTTGACGATGTTATCTTCAGTCTGGAAGTGGGCAATATTTCAGAGCCCTTCCAGTCAGGGCAGGGCTATTATATAGCCAAAGTATCGGCTAAAGCCGATAATATGGAAATACCGGATGAGTACAGAGGAATCCTCGCCACCATGGAATTTAATTCTTGGCTCAATAGCGCGAAGGAGACCAGTATCATCGAAGTTTACCTCGACGATGATCAGGTGGCCTGGGCAGTTAGCCAGGCTCAAAAGTAGGAGCGCAAGAGAACAATGAGCAGGAGAGAAAGCATAAACATCGGACTGGTCGGAATGGGAATCATCGGCAGCGAGGTCGTGAAAATCCTCGGTGAAAAATCTGACTTTCTTTCCAAACAAGTGGGTACTCCTCTTGTGTTGAAAATGGCTGCTGATATAGACGAATCGAAGAGAGAAGCTCTGGGAGATTCAAGCATTTTTACAACAGATGCACGAGCCATTCTCGAAAGCCCAGATATCGATATTGTCATTGAACTTATCGGCGGGGAAATCCCGGCAAAGGACTATATCCAACAAGCGATCCAGCATGGCAAGCATGTCGTCACCGCTAATAAAGAAGTCATATCCAAACACGGCCCAGAGCTTTTTAGTTTGGCCAACGAGCACAAAGTCGGTCTTCTCTACGAAGCAAGCGTTGGCGGCGGAATACCGCTGATTGGGCCTCTCAAACGGAACCTCCAGATTAATAATATCTCGGCAATTTACGCTATTATCAACGGCACCACGAACTACATTCTTACCAGGATGGAAAAAGAGGGGCTTGAATTCTCTACTGCGCTGAAAGAAGCCCAGGATTTGGGCTACGCTGAAGCCGACCCTTCGAGCGATATAGAAGGTTTCGATGCTGCCTATAAGATAGCTATACTCGCCACTATCGTGTTCCATACAGATATACGCCCGGAGGATGTTTATCACGAAGGCATCTCTCGAATAGCATCACAGGATTTCCGCTATGCCAAAGAGTTAGGTTATGCCATAAAGCTTCTCGCCATTGCCAAGAGAGAGGTACCTACAGTTCAAGTACGAGTTCATCCCGTGTTTATTCCCGATGACATGCTTCTGGCGAAGGTAGATGGGGTTTTCAACGCGGTGCAGGTAGAAGGAGACCTTTCGGGAAAAGTAATCTTCTACGGCAGGGGCGCGGGTGCGGAGCCAACCGCAAATGTGGTAGTCGCCGATGCAATCCATCTGGCACAGAACATCAATCTGGGCCTCAGCGTAAAACCCGAGTTGCCGCTCGACGTCCCCAAGATAATCAAACCGATTGAGGAAATCGAATCTCGATACTACATTCGAATGACGATAGCTGACCAGCCTGGTGTGCTGGCCCAAATTACCAAGATTTTGGGACAGCACTCGATCAGTATATCCTCAGCAATTCAAAAAGAAACAGACCGTACATCGCAAAGTGCTGAAATCGTGATCATGACTCATCCTGCTCAGGAACAAGAGATGCAACAAGCAAGCGGTCAAATAGAGAAGCTGGATGTAGTCAAAGAAATCAGCAATCTCATACGGGTCGAGGGCTAGCTGGAATGCCCTGTCTCTTGGAAAAATACCGCGATTTTCTTCCGGTAACTCCTCAGACACCGATAATCACTATCGGCGAGGCTGATACCCCTCTGGTCAGGTCACGAAGACTGGAGCGAGAGATTGGTTGCGGTGAGCTTTACTTCAAGCTGGAGGGGTGTAACCCGACTGGCTCCTTCAAAGACCGGGGTATGGTGGTCGCCGTCGCCAAGGCCGTGGAGGCTAAAAATTCTGCTATCATCTGCGCATCCACAGGCAACACCAGCGCATCCGCAGCAGCATTCGGCGCCGTCTGCAGCCTCACCGTGTTCGTAGTCGTCCCCAAGGGCAACATAGCTCTGGGCAAACTGGCTCAAGCACTTGTCTATGGTGCCAGAATCTTAGCCATAGACGGCAACTTTGATAAGGCACTCGAGATAGTCCGTGCCATTACGCAAAAGCACCCCATTACCCTGGTGAATTCCTTGAATCCTCATCGCATTGAGGGACAAAAGACCGCTGCCTTTGAAATCGTAGACGTTCTTGGCGATGCCCCTGATTACCTCTTCATCCCTGTAGGAAACGCCGGTAATATTACTGCTTACTGGAAGGGATTCGTACATTATAAGCAAGCAGGTAAAGCGCTAAATACACCAAAAATGATGGGATTTGAAGCGGAGGGGTCAGCGGCTATCGTGCGGGGGAAGGCAATAGCCGACCCCGAGACCATTGCTTCAGCTATACGTATCGGCAACCCCGCCAGCTGGAAAGGCGCCGTTGCTGCTCGAGACGAATCGGGAGGTGTTATCGATAGTGTCAGCGACGATGAGATACTCGATGCCTACAAGATTCTCGGTACCCAAGAAGGTGTCTTTGGCGAGCCAGCATCGGCTGCCTCAGTGGCAGGACTAATCAAACAAAGAAATAACGGCACTGATTTCTCTAATAAAAGAGTTGTCTGTGTGATCACAGGGACAGGTCTCAAAGACCCTGATACCGCTATCAAGAGTGCTATGCCACCAACCGAGCTTCCAGCCGATTTAGAGACCGTTGAGAGGCTTGTGCTTCAGGGTTGAGGGGATAGGCTGGAACACGTGCTCCGTATAATCTTGGAAAGGGAAGCGTTGTGACAGATAAAGCGAAGATAGCGCAAGCTGTTGCTTCTATTATTAAAGCCATTGGTGAAGACCCCAAACGTGAGGGATTGCTCGACACCCCAAGGCGTATTGCCGATATGTATGCCGATGTTTTTTCCGGCATTCATCGCGACCCGAAGGAAGAGCTAAAGATAGGATTCGATGAGGGACATCATGAGATGGTGATCCTCAAAGATATCACCTTTTACTCGATGTGCGAACATCACTTCCTTCCGTTCTATGGTCTGGTGCATATTGGGTACATCCCCAGTGGTAGAGTTGTCGGTGCCAGCAAGATGGCTCGGGTTGTCGATATCCTGGCTAAACGTCCCCAGCTTCAGGAGCGTCTTACATCTCAGGTCGCTGACACCGTCGTCGAGGCACTGCAGCCACAGGGAGTTGCAGTGGTCATTGAAGCCGAGCACCTGTGCATGACCATGCGAGGTGTTAAGAAACCAGACAGCAAAATTGTTACTTCTGCTATGCGAGGCCTCTTCCGGAGAAGCGCGCCCACCCGCTCTGAGTTCCTCTCACTGATACAGGGTAAGTAGCCGCATCGTCAGATACAAGCACTTACCTATTGCTCGCTCCTGCAAGGCACTCACGATATATTTCCAGCGCCAGGCAACCAGCAACCAGGGTCGGATGCAAGCATGTCACCCATCTCCTCATAGGCCCTGCCCCTGCAACCAGCGCAGGCTGTTTTATACTCACATACCCCACATTCACCCTTCAGCAGGTTTCTATCTCGTAGCTGAGTGAGTGCCGGCGAATCTTGCCATACTTCCTTAATGTCGCTTGCAGTCACATTGCCAAGGTTCACCTGAAGCAACATACAGGGATTAAGTTCACCATTCGCTCTAATCACCAAATATCCGAAAGGCATGCCGGCAGCACATCCCCTACCGTAATAGGGTATCCGAGCCAGCAACTCCATGGGAATGTGCTTAGGACGAATTTCTCTCCGCTTAAGAATGAGAGGATACATGGGACATGCCGGAACTCTTATGACGATGGGGCACTCAACCTGGGCCTCGGCAAGCCATTCCATCAACTCGCGTCTTTCCTCAATGCTCAGCACCTGATCCTGGCATTCTGTCCTCGCCCGACCCGCAAGCACAAGATCGAATATCTCGATAGCATCCGACCCGCTTTCCACAGCTAAACGCACCATCTCAGAAACCTGTCCCAGTGTCTGCTTCCTGACTACCATATTGAATTGAAAAGGCAGTTTCTCTGCCTTACAAGCTGAAGCTCCAGCCAGAGCTTCCTCGAAAGCCCCGTCTTTACCTCGAAACCAGTCGTGCGTTTCCGCATCAGCCCCATCGACTGAAATTGCCACTGAGCGTATGCCTGCTCGTACCATCCCACGGGCTGTCTTCCTGTCGATTATAGTCCCATTGCTACCGACTACCGTTCTGATACCCTTACTGGAGGAATGTTGGGCAAGGTCTAGAAAGTCTTCACGGCACAAGGGCTCTCCACCATCGAATATAAGGAGCCCTATACCCCAATCAGCCAGACTATCTATGACACCTAGAGATTGCTCGGTTGTCAGGTCATCGCTCCCCGATTCCCGGGTTGACTCGCTGTAACAGTGCCGGCAAGCCAGGTTACATTTGCTGGTGATACTATATGATACGAGAAAAGGCGGCAACACTTTCATGGACTTACTCCTTGCAGGTATAAATTTCCTGCCAGAAATTTTCTCTTTATGCTTAATTATTTAAAGAGCGCCGGGTAACAGGAATTCATCCAACCCTCTAGATATGCTCTAATAGGTTCCACCATGGCCTCTCCCCACTGCTGTTAAGACTACAATGAAAGACACAGCTAAAACCCCACAGGATAATGCTAAACCCCAACTGATGCCCGACATCTCAGCGACCCATCCCGTTAATGGAGCCCCAACAGCGACACCTGCAGTTATAAGTGCATGAAATATTCCCGTGGCAAGACCTCTCTCCGCAACTGCGGTCTCATCAGCAATCATGGCTGATATGGACGGGAATACAAGGGCATATGACACTCCGAAGAGAAACATCACCACTGCCAGTGTACCCAAACCTTCAAAGGCTGGCAAGAGAGCGAGCGAAACTATACCGAGGCACAAACCTATACCTGCCGGCGCTCTCCGTCCTACCCTGTCTGAGAGTATTCCCGAGGGTAGTTGAAGCAGAAGAAAAATCCCGACGAATATTACCAGCAGCATACCCACGTGGAACGCCTCCATTCCCAAATCCTCAACATACAGCGGCAGCAGTGTAACGACACTGCCGAAGGCAAAATATTGTGCAAATATCGAGCAATAAGATGAAAGAAGTCTCCTCCTTTTCAGTAAGCTTACCATGGCTCCCCAATATGCCCCTGTTGAAAGCAAACCTTGAGAACCACTTCTATTGCTTCTTGGAATCAGTAATGCTGCACCTATGCCTAAAACCAGTATAAACGAGCCAACGTAGAATACCACATCGTAACCCAGACGTGAGGCGAGTACTCCACCCAACCCATAGCCCACCAGGGTAGCCACAGCTAAAGCCATACCATAGAAAGCCATTGAACGCCCTTCCCGACCTGCCGAGGATTGTCCAGCCGCAATCGACATAGTAGCCGGGCCCACAATTCCCCCTGACAACCCATGAGCAACCCTGACCAATATCAGATGAGCAGGAAAAACACAAAGGGAATAGCAGAATAGAGCAATAGCATCCCCGGTGAGCCCGATGATAAGCGGCACCTTCGCCCCAACTCTATCAATCAACTTCCCGAAGATTATATTAGCCGGCGTATTTGTCATGGAGTATACACCTACAATAAGCCCCACCATCGCCGTGCCAGCGCCAAGCTCCACGGCATAGAGAGCTATTATAGGAATGAGGAGGTGGGTATCAAGAAAACCTGTAAACGTGATGAAGAGATTCAGTCTTGGGGTAGCTTTACTACCAGTTTCGGAAAGTTTATTCACTCCATGTCACTTCTTGAGGAATCAGCCAGATATGAGAGGCCCTGACCAAGCTGTCATTATAACAAGCGAGACGTAGCGCCACAAGTTAATTCAGCTACCGCTAGTTGACTACAAAGTCGGCACTGCATGATAACTAAACTAAAGTTCATATTTTACGTGCTCTTTACCTTGACAACTGTCAAACTAAGGTGCTATATTTAGCTCCGCCAGCGCTATGCGCTGTTAGTATATACCCCTGCACTATTAATACCAATTTACAAGGAGGTCTTAATGAGCACCCAGCAGTTCCAGTACCTATTCACCCCGATAAAAATTGGCCCGTTCACAGTAAAGAACAGGATAATGGTATCGCCCCACGGCCCCATGATGGGGAAAGACGGCCTGCCCACCGAGGAGCTCATTCACTACGAGATAGAGAAGGCGAAGGGCGGCGCGGGCTGGGTATGCATGTCCGTGGGCTATACTATGCCCCGCGATACATGGTTCATGGCAGCTAACGGCGGCCACTACGACAGGCATCTATGGCTCTGGAAGAAAGAGATCATACCCGGCCTCAAGAAGATCGCTGAAGGCGTTCATGCAGCCGGAGCCTACTGCAGCTTCCAGACCTACTCCATAGACCTGGGGAACAGGAAAGGCCCGTCGCTTATTCCTGACTGCAACTTCGCCGACCAGATGTGGGAGCCGATGACAAAGGATGATATAAAGGAATATCTCGATTACCACCGCATCTGCTGCGAGAACATTATCGAAGCCGGATTCGATGGCATCGACATCCATAACCATTCCGGCGTTATCGCGGACTTCCTTTCCGGCACAATCAACCAGCGCACCGACGAGTACGGCGGCTCGCTGGAGAACCGGGCCCGATTGCTCATGGAGACAATAGAGGTCACAAGAAAGGCAATCGGAAAAGATAAAACCATAGGATATACCCTGACCGTCGATGACATGCTGCCGGGCTCGATTGTGCCCGAGGAGGCGGTGGAGCTGGCCAAGATGCTGGATGCGGATAAAAAGTTGGATTACATGATATGCGGCATCGCCCGTGAAACCCAGTCCATGCACATGTACTTCGGCCCGCTGTACCTGCCTCCCGCCTACCAACTCTACGCAGTGGAGCAGGTAAAAGAGGTAGTTAAGAACATACCGATTGTAGCCGTGGGCAGGATAAACGACCCCCTCATTGCGGAGAGCACCATTGCCGAGGGCAAAGCCGACATCGTAGCCATGGCCCGGCCGCTAATCGCCGACCCTGAGCTTCCCAACAAGGCCCGTGAGGGAAGGCTTGACGATATCCGGCCCTGCATGGCATGCAACCTCAACTGCATAAAGTATATGTTCGACGGTCAACCGATAAGATGTGTGGCAAACGCTACCGTAGGTATGGAGCAACTGGGATGGGGCATCGGAAGCATAAAGACTGCTCCCCAGAAGAAGAAGGTTTTAGTCATCGGCGGAGGGCCAGGGGGAATGGAGGCTGCCAGGGTCTGTGCTCTCAAGGGGCACGATGTCACACTGTATGAGAAAGCCGACGAGCTCGGGGGACAGTGCTTGCTGGCGGAGAAGCTCCCCGCCCGTGAGGAGATGGGAGGCCTCATCAGGTGGCAGAAGATACAGCTTCCCCAGGCAGGCGTAAAGGTGATTGCAGGCACTGAGGCAACTGCGGAGATGATTCTGGACCAGAAACCTGACGCGGTAGTCATCGCAACAGGCGCTACATGGATGCGCAATGGCTTCACCGGCATGAGCAATATGGAGGTGCCCGGCTGGCAGCAGGATAATGTTTTCACTGCTGATGAAGTAGTCAAAGGAGAGGCAAAGGTAGGTAAAAAGGCAGTGGTCTGGGATGGGAGAACGGATATTGTAGCACCCGGCATCGCCGAGATGCTGGCAGACCAGGGCTGCGATGTGGAGCTGTTAACACCTACCCCAAATATGGGCAGTATGTGGCTGCTTCTGGACCTGACATATATGCACGTTATGCCCCGGTTGCTGAATAAAGGGGTCAAAGTAAGCCCCGAAAGATTCCTGGCAATGATAGCGGATAAAACCGCTCACGTAGTTAACATCCATACTATGACAGCATATGAGATTCCTGATGTTGACACCTTTGTATTCATAACCGGAAAGATGCCGGTTGACAGCCTTTACAATGAGCTTCAGGGCAAGGTAAAAGAGCTGTACAAAGTGGGAGACGCGCGCAATCCCCTGAACATGGGTACTGCTAACCGCGACGGGCACTTCATCGGGAGGCTTATATAAAATAAAGAGGTGGCATAAAACAAAAAGGTGGCGTAAAATAAAAAAGTAGAACAGTGGACAGGGACAGCCTCAGATAATGGTTGTTATTACGCTATTTTGAAACGGTTATTATTTCGAAGGGCTGGCCCTGTCCTATTGTCGCGACCAATTCATGCTTGTGCCCGAACCGACGCAGGTAGACAGGGGTAGGCAAAGCCTGAAGAAATTATAGATATGTCAGGGCAAGATAACACAGCGATACCAGAAACGAGTGCATCATCTGCACAAAATAAGAGCAATGGTAATGGCATCTGCTTTATCGCCGAACATAAGGATGGTAAACTAGAAGATTCTTCCTTACTACTCGCCGCAGAGGCTAGAAGTATAGCCGATAATCTGGATGAGGATGTAGCAGCCTTAATCATCGGCCACGGCATCAGAGACCTTGCCCAAGGTTTCCGCCCCTACGGAGTAGACAAAGCCTTCGTTTTCGAAGACAAGCTCCTAGAAACCTATTCTCCCGAGTTCTATGTCGATGTTATGTCACAACTGATCGGGCCTAACAAGCCGTCAGTAATACTGTTCGCAACATCTCCCTTGAGCAACGATTTGGCTCCCAGACTGGCAGCCAGGCTTAAAGTGGGTCTGGTCTCCCGCTACACCCAGATGGAAAAAGATAGTGAAGGAAAGCTGCTCGTACATAGACATATACACGGGGGAAAAGCTCGGGTAACGCTCACACCGCTCAAAAAGCCAATGATAGCATCCGTGGATCCGCAGATGCTCACCCTGCAAAAGGCTAGGGAGGCAAAGGACACGCAAATTATTGAACCGCCGATAAGGCTCTCCCCCAGGCTCAGCACAACCAGAGTAACCGATTTCATAAAAGCTGACCCGTGTGCAGTGTGCGTCAGTGAGGCTGAGGTCGTTATCGGTGTTGGCAAAGGGCTGGGGTGCGCTGAAAACCTCAACGCTGTAGATGAGCTAGCCCGCATCATAGGTGGCTCGATAGGAGGTAGCAGGCGCGCTACGGACGAGCACTGGATTGTTGATGAAAGAAGGATCGGTTTAACAGGAAAGACTATAACTCCGACGCTTTACCTTGTATGCGGTATATCAGGTGCCTTTCACCATACTCTAAGTATAAAAGGCTCGAAGCTGATCCTTTCGATAAACACCGACAAGAATGCCCCGATAACCAAGATGGCCGACCTCGCCATTGTCGGTGATATGCACGCAATTATACCGGAGCTTACAAGGCAGTTGCGCGAAATCATGAAGCCAACTACCTGAAAACGCCTAAACTGACTCAATGAAGTTTGAGAAAAAATGAGAATCGGCGTTTGCGTCAAACAGATACTGGACCCAACCATCGTTAAATTCAACATAGTAACCGGTCAACTCGATAATGTCCGTTACATCATGGACCCTGTAGACGAAGTTGCGGTCAGCGAGGCCATCAAGCAAAGAGACAAGCACGGTGGGGAAGTCGTGGCAATCAGCCTGGGTCCATCGAAAGCAGAAGAGGTTCTGAAAACCTGCTTGAAGATGGGGGCAGACGAAGCCATACACCTGTGTGATGAATCCTTTAATACCCTTGATAGCTACTCAACCTCTATCGTTATAGCCCGTTTCCTCTCTAAAAATAGGTACGACCTCATTCTCTGTGGCAAAGAGTCAACAGACGAAGGCAACGGTTTCCTGGGAGCAGGGATAGCGGAAGAGTTGAATTTACCATTGGTAACCTCCACTACCAGGATAGATGTTTTTACTGACACAAACTCCGCGACAGTGCGGAGACGTGTCAAGGGCGGAGATAGAGAGGTCGTTGAGACCTCTTTGCCCGCTGTTTTCACCGTCGACAGCGTTCTCAGCAGCCCTCTCTATCCCCCACTCCGGACTATATTAGCCGGTCTCAAGAAGAGCATAACCATACTTGATGCCCAGGCACTCGGTATCGATTTGGCAAGTATCGAGCCAGCACTGGCTTCTTTGGGTATCTCCCAGCCAAAACCCCGCTTGAAGAAAACAGCTACTATGGATAGCAGCCTTTCGGCACAGGAAAGAATGAAGCTGCTCATGTCAGGAGGAGTCCAGCAGAAGAAATCCTCTGCCATCGAGAAACCCCCCAGGGAAGCTGCCGCCGAAATCATTCAGTTTCTCATTGACAACAGGATTATCGTAAGACAATAATACTCTCTCCACCAGACGCCATCCGCAGATCAAATATAAAACTATCATTTAATCAGGCTTGTATTTGTTTACACGCTAATACCATAAAAGTCATTCCAATAGAATTTAGCGGAGAAGGTGAATATAAGGCGCAGGAAAATGGGAGCTAAAAGTCTCTGAATTACTGACAATTACTTTCAATGGCTGTAATTAGTCTTAGATTGACTTGCGCTTCAGTTAGCTGTACGTTATCTTAAGGGTGATTAGCACTCTCGGTTTGAGAGTGCTAATCGCAGGTTTACAAAGCGAAATCAAATACTAGTAAAAGGAGCTTGAAGATGGCAATGAACCTGAAACCCCTTGCCGATCGGGTCATTATAAAGCCGATCGTCAAGGAGGAAGTCACAAAGGGCGGTATTGTGCTCCCCGATACCGCCAAGGAGAAGCCGCAAGAGGGCGAGATAGTGGCAGTCGGGCCCGGCAAGCTGGGAGATGACGGTAAACGAATCGAGATGGAGGTGAAGAAGGGCGATAGAGTTATCTACGCCAAGTATGCCGGCACCGAGTGGAAGTATAAAGATGAGGAATATCTCATCCTGCGTGAAGCTGATATTCTCGCCAAGGTAAGTAAGTAGGAAAACTATCAGAAATTAAACCTGAATAACACTAATCAGAGAGGTGAAAACAAATGGCCAAACAGATATCTTATGACGAGGAAGCCCGGCGTTCTTTAAAGAAAGGGATCGATGCACTGGCAGAGGCAGTCAAGATTACCCTGGGGCCTAAAGGCCGCAACGTCGTCCTCGACAAGAAGTGGGGTCCACCCACCATCACCAACGATGGCGTAACTATTGCCAAGGAGATCGAGTTAGAAGACCCCTTCGAGAACATCGGCGCGCAGCTTATAAAGGAAGTAGCCACCAAGACAAACGACATCGCCGGTGATGGCACTACCACCGCGGTGGTACTCGCCCAGGCTATGCTTCATGAAGGCATGAAGAATGTGGCTGCGGGAGCAAACCCCATGGCGATAAAACGGGGTATTGAGAAAGCGGTAAAAGTAGCGCTGGACGAGATTAAAAAGCTCTCAACACCGGTAGCAGGGAAAGAGCAGATATCCCAGGTGGCAGCCATATCTGCAGCCGACAAAGAGATCGGGGACCTCATCGCCGATGTTATGGAGAAGGTAGGCAAGGATGGCGTTATCACTGTCGAGGAATCCAAAGGTTTGAAGTTTGAAACCGAATATGTAGAGGGAATGCAATTCGACCGCGGCTACATAAGCGCCTACTTCATCACCAATGCCGACCGTATGGAGACGGTGCTCGAGGACCCCTACATCCTGATCACCGATAAAAAGATATCCGCTGTCTCCGACATACTCCCCCTCCTGGAGAAGCTGTTACAGGTCACCAAGACCCTGGTAGTTATCTCTGAGGACGTTGACGGTGAAGCGCTGGCTACGCTGGTCGTTAATAAGCTGAGAGGCACCATAAACTGCCTGGCAGTTAAAGCCCCCGGCTTTGGTGACAGGCGCAAGGCCATGCTCGAAGACATCGCCATCCTGACCGGCGGCACGGTGATCAGCGAGGATGTGGGCAGAAAGATCGATTCAGCTACAATTGAAGACCTGGGGCGTGCCCGCAAGGTAACAGCGAACAAGGATGACACCACCATCATCGAGGGCAAGGGTTCCGACGAAGTTATCCAAGGACGAATCAAGCAGATCAAAGCCCAAATAGATGAGACTACCTCAGACTTCGACCGGGAGAAGCTCCAGGAGAGGCTGGCCCGACTGGCAGGTGGAGTGGCAGTGATCAAGGTCGGCGCTGCCACCGAGGTTGAACTCAAGGAGAAGAAGCACCGCGTTGAGGATGCACTTTCAGCTACACGCGCCGCTGTGGAAGAGGGTATAGTCCCCGGTGGCGGTGTTGCTCTGGTGAATATCATCTCCGCTCTCGAGAAACTTAAACTCTCGGGTGACGAGGCAACCGGAGTGAATATCGTTAAGCACTCCCTTGAGGAGCCACTGCGCCAGATTGCGGCAAACGCCGGCAAGGAAGGTTCGGTGGCGGTTGACTACGTAAAGAAAGCCAAGAAGGGAATCGGCTACGACGCTGAGAAGGATGAATACGGCAACATGGTGGAACGCGGTATCATCGACCCGGCCAAGGTAACCCGCGCAGGTCTGGAAAATGCCGCGAGCATCGCCGCCATGGTTCTGACGACAGAATCTCTGGTCACAGATATACCGGAGAAAGAGAAGATGCCGGCTATGCCGCCAGGTGGTGGCATGGAAGGTATGTACTAAAAAGGTTCTAACAAACCCCAAAGCTAATAAGAAGCAGCTGCGGCAACTGCCACAGCTGCTTCTTTTATTATTGCCAATGCAGGCGACAGAGCTAAAGCTTGAGCAGCTTCCTCAGACGCTCTTCTTTTCCCGCAGGCCCCACCAGAGCAAGACAGAGCTTATCAGTCACGAACAACTCCTGTGCTACCCGCTGCAACTCACTGGCGGGGATAGCATCGACTATCGAAACCACCTCATCCACCGTACGGATATGACCCATGAGTAATTCTTGCCCTCCTGTCCAACCCGCCACGCTGCGTGTGTCTTCCATGCGCAGCATCAGACGCCCTTTCCCCAGCTCTTTAGCTTTGAGTATCTCGTTTTCCAGGACAATGTTATCCCTGAGCTTCCCCAGCTCGTTTACTATTGCTTCGATGACATCCTCAACCTTGTTACTATCGACACCGGCATAGATATTAACCGAGCCAGAATCGTGGAAATGGCTGATATGGCTATGGACATCGTAAGCAAGCGCCCGGCGTTCTCGGATTTCTTGGAAGAGACGGCTGCTCATTCCCTCTCCCAGGATTATGTTCAGGAGAGCGAGTGCGAAACGTTCGGGATGCGTGTGGGGTAACCCGCGCAACGACAGGCAGAGGTATACCTGCTCCGTATCCCGCTGCTCGGCGACAAGGCGAGGTGCATCCTGATTATTATCAGCAGGCGACCAGATGCCAGGTGTTCCGTCAACCCAGTCGCAGAGTGCCTCATGTACTGCATCAACCACTTCTTTATGGCTTACATCGCCGGCTACGCTTACCACAGTATTACCGGGAAGGTAATGGCGCGACAGGTAATCAAGGACCATATGACGCTCAATTGCGGAAACCGTCTCCCTGCTCCCCGCAACATCGAGCCCCAGCGGCTGGTCAGGCCATACGATTTCATCGATTAGCATATCGACGCGGCTCTGAGGGGAATCCATAGACATATTTATTTCTTCGATAATGACCTTGCGTTCGTTCTCCATCTCGACGGGATCGAATTTAGAGTTGCGAATTATATCCACAAGTAAATCCAAAGCCAGTGAGAAGTGAGGTCGGGCAACCTTGACCCAGTAAACCGTTAGCTCCTTATCAGTTCCCCCATTGAGAACTCCCCCGATACCATCGATTGTCTCCGAGATATCCTTAGCAGTCGGTCGCCGCTCGGTACCTTTGAAGCACAGATGCTCCACGAAATGGCTCAGCCCTGCTTGCTCAGGCATTTCATATCTCGAGCCCGTTCCGATAAAGAAGCAGACACAGACCGAGCGGGTATGGGGCATAGCGCTGGTAACTACACGCAGCCCGTTGTCCAAAACTGTTTTCTGATACACACGTGCACCTGTTTATTCAAGAGTAAATGGGGCTAAAAGCCCCATTGCTTACACCCCGACAGACCCTGAGATTATTATTAAAATCTCAAAGAGGCAGCAGAGATTTCGCCATTCTCCATATGGTCCTGGCCATGGTCCTGTGTCCCAGAACCCTCAGAATAGCGTCGCCATGCCAGTCAAATGAGAAGTCTGGAGAACGAAGCAGGTCTTCGTGAATCCTATCTGCCTGAATAATACCGAATATGTGCTCTATCTGGCTATCGCTCAACTTTTCATAGAACCTTCGAGCCAAGTAACCTATCTGTATCTCCTTGGCAAGAATTCTCTTCCATCGCTGCTCATAATCAGCCAATCTCTCCGCCGAGAAGTCATCCGCGCAGAGCGCTTCATGAATAGTATCGGCAGCTATATCTGCACACAGCATTCCGTAGTACACTCCGCCGCCGGTAGTAGGCTTCACCTGCCCCGCTGCATCACCAACGACTACCACGCGGTCTCTATATGTCCTGGACAACGGCCTCAGCGGAATGCCGCCATAATTGCACTCAACATCGGTAGAGGCTATCTTACCCTGCTCATGCAACTTCGAAAGGAAGTTTTTCAAATATGACGGCGGGTCGCGCCGTGTAAGCAGACCCGCCAGCCCTCTGCCCGACGTAGTAGGAACAAGCCAGGCGAAAAAGCCCGGCGCTATACTTTGCCCCATGTAAATCTCGACTTCGTCCACCCCTTTTATATCGACCTCCGCCTGCGCTCCTAGAACGAAATCACTTATTTTCCCCAGCCCCAGCTTTCCTGGCAGCGAAGCCCCGAATCCAGTGCTGATAACCGCTACTTTGCCCTCGAAATTTCCCGTCCTCCCTCCAAGTTCTACATCAGCCCTGACACGATGGTCAAAGAGTACAAGGTCATTCACCCTCGCCGACATGAGATACTCCGCCCCCTCATCCTGTGCCCGCCGGGCAAGCGCATTATCGAAGGCAGCTCGATCGACTACATAAGCCTGAGCCGTTTCCTTGCGGAGGCTGAGAGACTCTCCGGAAGGAGCATAAAACGTGGCTGAGTTTGCCTGAACCGCGGGAGTATCATTCGCTATGGGAAACCTATCCAGGCATTCCTTACCCACAATGCCGGTGCAGCAGACAGCATCCCCCACTTTCGGACGCCGCTCGAAAACGAGCACCTTGTAACCCAGCTTGGCAAGTCTGTAGGCGAGGTAACTGCCTGCAGGCCCCGCCCCTACTACCATTGCATCGTAGGTCTCCGACACCCTGTACAACCTTCTATCAATTTACCAAATCTAGCTTATGTTAGCACCAAAGAACCGCTTGTTCAAGCAGAGAGCGGGCGAAGGCTTGCCTTAGTGCACCAAGCTCGTTATACTGTATCAACAGTAACAAACGCATTAGGAAGCGCCTACAAAACAGTTACAAAGGAAGTATAGTATGCCGCCGTATGCATATTTTCAGAACCAGTTTCTCCCGCTATCAGAAGCTAAGATAGGCATCATGACCCACGCCTTTCACTACGGGACCGCCTGCTTCGAGGGCATCAGGGGGAACTGGAACGCCAAGGACGAAGAGCTCTACATCTTCCGCTGTCCGGAGCACTATCAGAGGCTGCTCAACAGTTGCAAGCTGCTCAAGATCGCCCTGCCGCACTCTATAGATAAGCTGTGCGAACTGACTATCGAGCTCGTCCAGAAATCAGGATACCGTGAGGATATCTACATACGCCCGTTGGCTTACAAGAGTTCGGAGCTTTTCGGGGTCAGACTGCATGGGCTCGAAGACAACTTCCTTATTATCGTTACCACATTCGGCCCCTATCTGGATACCGAGAAAGGCATCCGCTGCTGCACTTCCTCATGGAGAAGGATCGACGACAATATGATCCCGCCGCGGTGTAAGATCTCGGGACTTTACGTGAACAACGCATTCGCCAAGACCGAGGCGGTGGAGAACGGTTATGACGAGGCCATCATGCTCACCTCCGATGGCCACGTGTCCGAAGGCAGTGGCGAGAATATCTTCCTGGTCATTGACGGCCAGTTGGTCACACCATCCTGCTACGATAGAATCCTCATGGGAATCACCAGGGATACCGTCATCCAGCTTGCCAAGAACGAACTGGGCATAGAAACCGTAGAAAGGCATATTGACCGCAGCGAGCTGTATGTTGCCGATGAGTGTTTCCTGACCGGCACAGCGGCACACGTGACACCCGTTGTTGAAATAGACAACCGCAAGGTGAGTAAAGGAGCACCGGGAAAGCTGACCAGGGAACTGCAAAAGCTCTACTTCGACGTTGAGTGCGGCAGGAACAAGAAGTACCTGCATTGGTGCAGCTCAGCCTGCACCAAGATGGTCAAAACATGAGAAATCACTAGAAGGAAGCCTCCGATAGTCACGTAATGCGGTTGACTATCGGAGGCCACTTCTGCCACGAGGCTCTGCCCCAGGGCTTTGAGAATGGGATCGCGAAACGCGTCAGATATCGAACTCTCACTGATAGTGCCCACTTATAATGAGAAGGACAACATAGCACACCTCGCCGAGAGAGTAGATAAAGCACTATCTCAATACAGCTACGAGCTTATCGTTGTCGACGACAACAGCCCCGACGGCACCGCTGAAGTAGCAAAGAGCCTCTCCGCTCAGTACCCAATTAGAGTTATAGTACGCACGAATGAGCGTGGTTTAGCATCAGCAGTGGTAGCCGGATTCCGCGAAGCGAGGGGGAAGGTTCTAGGAGCAATCGATGCCGACCTACAACATCCCCCCGAGGTATTGCCTTCCCTGCTGGAGACCATCAAGGGAGGCACCGATGTCGCTATCGCGAGTCGTTACATCGAAGGCGGCGGCACCGAGGGCTGGAGCATAAATCGGCGAATCATCTCCAAGGTTGCTGCCAAGCTGACAATACTGCCGGCGGGACTGCTCCTTCCCTCGATTAAAGGCATCAAAGATCCCCTCACGGGCTTCTTCCTGTTCAAACGCCATGTCATAGAGGACGCGGTCCTCGCTCCCACCGGCTATAAAATACTGCTTGAGGTACTGGTCAAGGGAAACGCCGGCCGGGTTATAGAGGTCCCCTATATCTTCAGGGCAAGAGAACGCGGCAAGAGCAATCTAACCCTCCGCGAACAGATTAAATTCCTGATACACCTTATCCGCCTGGCATGGTTTGAAGGCAATTTGAAAAGATTCGTCAAATTCTGTATTGTGGGAGCCAGCGGCACTGTTATTAACTGGGGAGTATTAACACTCTGCACTGAATTAGGGGGCCTGCACTATCGCTGGTCAGCAGTCATAGCCTATGAGATCTCAATCCTTAATAATTTCACCTGGAATGAATTGTGGACCTTCAGGGACAGGCGAATTCCGGGCAGAAAAACTTTCTTTAAAAGGGTACTCAAATACCATACCGTTGCAGGTGCGGGGGTAGGTATCCATGTCGGCATGCTCTCACTCTTTACCGATGTCGTCGGCTTCCAGTACAATAAGCTTTCCTGGGTTATCGCCACGGCGTGCGTTGTGCTCTGGGACTTCTCATGGAGTGTCATATGGACCTGGCGTGTGAAACATAAGGCCAAGAGCACAGAAGTACAAATCTTGAAGGAGAGTGCCTAGCACATGGCTCTGGATTATTTCTTGCTGGTGTTCATAGGGGCCGTCGGGGTCTATCAGATAGCATCTATCCCCGCCGGGCTTAAGGGGCTCTGGTTCTTCGGACAGCCTATACTTCAATGCCTCTTCGGGATAGCGGTTGTCGTCAGCGCATTCGCCTGGTTCTTTACCGATGAGAACCGCAACTTCCAGCACACTGTAGAAGGAGCCCAGCAACTGGGGTTATTCCTTATATCAATCATCGCCGCATATGTATTCACTGCCATCCTGGCGTCTATAATCCAGTCGAAGGTCGACTCGTGCCCGGAAGAGCCCGTAAAAGGCAAGCAACACGAAGAAGGGATGCAAACATTGAAAACCACTACCCTCATCGGCGGCATTCTTAGCAGCCTTAGGAAAGAGAGAAAGAGCTGGGAGGAGGACAACTGATGCCGCCACTTGCGGGATGGACGCTAACCATAACAGAAGCGGTGGAGGTCGTTGAACAGAACGTACCTGCCCTGAACGATGTCATGAG
This sequence comes from Dehalococcoidia bacterium, assembly GCA_011174795.1. Classification (GTDB taxonomy): domain Bacteria; phylum Chloroflexota; class Dehalococcoidia; order SZUA-161; family SZUA-161; genus W281. The sequence goes on along the minus strand of DUEY01000015.1, from coordinate 21,902 downwards.
CCTTCTCGTCAGCGACTTTTTCATCCCTGTGGTCATCTGCCTTATCATGCTCGGCCTCTGGGTCGGCCATCCCGACCCCGCGCGCAGAGAATATCTGCAGCGGCACATCATGAACGCCTCGGTCGCCATAGGGATATCCACCCTTGTTGTAACCATAATAAACGTCCATCATTTCTGGCCCCGGCCCTTCGACCCGGCACTCCCCGATACCATTATTCAGCAGAGCGCTTATCTCGCGTCTGATACCATTTTCTATCACACCCACGACCCCACCTTCCCCAGCAACGGAGCCACGATATCCTTCGCCGCCGCCACCGGCATCTGGCTGGGCCACCGTAAGGCAGGAATGCTTATCTATTTCCTGGCCTTCCTCTGGTGCTTCGCCCGGTTTTACGGGGGTGTTCACTTCTTCGTTGACATCATCACCGGCGCTTTTATCGGGGTGCTCACAGCCCTGCTTATCAGCAAGGTATTCATGCCCAGAACCGAGCCCTGTCCGACATGGGCTCTGAACGCGTGCAGATTTCTGTATATAGCGTGAGGATGTTTATTACCCAGCCGCTTCCCTACCTCACCGCTTGGATGCAGCACTCAAATCCCAGTACTTCCTCCGGCAATCATCATGCTTATCCTGGAGCCCGCATGCGTTGCAGGGTCCAGTGCCGCAATTGTGGGTCTCTCGCCCCTGCCTGGTGCGCTCGTATTCCTTCTTCAGAAAAGCCGGTCTAACGCCGGTATCTATATGAGACCAGGGTAATATCTCATCCAGTGAGCGCTCTCTGCAGGCGTAGAAATGGGGATCGAGCCCACATTCGCTGAACGCTTCCTGCCATTTCTCGCAGCTGAAGTGCTCGCTCCAGGCATCGAACCGGCATCCCTTGCCCCACGCACGCTGGATCACCTCAGCCAGGCGCCGGTCACCGCGTGAAAAAACCCCCTCCAGCAGGCTCATCCCAGGGTCCTGCCATGACAGCTGAACTCCTACCCTCTTCAGCCCGGCTTTAAGCACCTGCTGTTTCTCGGTAAGCTCCTCCTCCAATGCCTGAGCTACCCACTGAAACGGGGTATGAGGCTTGGGGACAAAGGTAGATGCATTAACCCTTACATTAATTCTCCCCTTACCGATACCCCTGATCCTGCGCACGAGCTGGACTATTCCCTCTATATCCTCCATGGTCTCGGTAGGCAGCCCGATCATGAAGTAGAGCTTAACGCTTCTCCAACCCCGCTCCCAGGCGGTCTCAATGGCCTTTATTATAGCTTCCTCTGAAATACCCTTGTTAATCGCTCTGCGCAGTCGCTCCGACCCCGCCTCAGGGGCGAAGGTGAAGCTCGACTTCTTGCCGTCACGAAAAGAATCAGCCAGTTCCACCGAAAAGGTATCGAGGCGCAGGCTGGGCAGCGACAGCACAAGGTTTTCCCCTTCGTATTTCCGCGACAGCGTTTCAACCAGGTTCGCGATACCCGGGTAATCGGTGGTGCTGAGGGAAAGCAGCGAGACCTCGTCATAGCCGCAGTTTCTCATTAATTCATCTACCGCCTTGACCACCTCCTCCTGTGTTCGCTCCCGTACCGGTCGGTAGATTATGCCCGCCTGGCAGAAGCGGCACCCCTGGGAGCAGCCACGCTGTATCTCCACCGCCGCCCGGTCGTGCACCACCTGAAGGTAAGGCACCACAGGCCGTGTCAGTGGATAGGGCAGTTTATCCACGATATGCCGCTCTATCACGGGCTTGGCCTCAGCAACCGTGGGTGTGATCGAAGCCACGGTACCGTCAGCGTTATATTCGACCCCATAGAAACCGGGCACATAGATGCCGGGGATTCTGGCAGCCTCTCTCAGCAGCTCCTGTTTCCTGCCCGAACCGTCCTTCCTCCACCGCCGAAACACGTCCAGTAACTCGAAGACCACCTCCTCGCCATCACCAACCACGAAGAGGTCTATGAACTCCGCCAGCGGCTCGGGTTGGAGCGCACAGCTCCCGCCGGCGATGACCAGCGGCAGCGCATCGCCCCGCTCAGCAGCCAGAGCTGGAAGTCCCGCCAGGTTGAGGAGATTCAACACGTTGCTGTAGGTAAGCTCATAGCCCAGTGAAATGCCGAGGATATCGAAGTCCCTGACCGGACGTTTCGATTCCAAGCTGAACAGAGGGATGCCCTCATGGCGCATGACAGCCTCCATATCCACCCAGGGCGCGAAAACACGCTCCGCCAGCACATCCTTCTGCTGGTTCAGCAGGTCGTAGATAATGGCCAGACCCAAGTTGGACATACCTATCTCGTAGGTATCGGGATAGGAGATAACGACCTTTATCTCTGTCGCCTCCCAGTCCTTGACCACGCTGTTCCACTCCCCCCCCATGTAACGGGCGGGCCTTGTTACTGTGGGGAGTATGCTGTCGATGTCCACCATCTTTTTTCTCACGAAGCAGTCATCATTATAGCTTCGCCCTTCTGCCAGCGCAAATTGAAGAGGGGTGGTCTTGACTTACCCCCCACGAGGGCTTAGTCTAAACTCGTAATGAGCTATCAAGATATGGGCCAGCCCCTTGAGCAGGAAGGCAACCCGCCTGCCGTAGCTGACAGTCAGCCTGCCGCGTCAAGGGTGGGTTTCTGGAGCACGAAGCAGCTCAAATATATCGTGCTGCTGCTCGTAGGCGCTCTGGCGATTATACTGGTGGGTGTACTCGTGCAGAAACCGAGCAATCCCCTGGAGTACGCCCGCACCATAGGGTACGGCGGTGTATTCCTCATGGGCGTCATCGGCAGTGCCGCGCCTATATGGCCCCTGCCCGGCTCATGGGCAGCCGGCCTCGCAGCAGCCTTCGGTTTGAATCCCTTCCTGGTAGGCCTGGCGGCAGGGCTGGGCGAGCCCATAGGCGAGCTTTCCGGCTACACTGCGGGCTACGGGGGACAGATAGCAATCAACAGATGGAAGAGATACGCCCAGATAGAAAACTGGATGAGGCGGCATGGTGGCCTCACCATATTCATCGTCTCGGCGATACCCAACTTCTTCATCAAGCTGGCAACCATCGCCGCCGGCGCTCTCCGCTATCCTCTCTGGAAATTCTTTATCTTCTGCTGGGCGGGCAAGACCATCAAGTCGCTCGGATTCGCCTTCGTCGGCCTGCTAGCCTCCGAATGGCTCATAGGCATGTTCGAGGGCACCCTCTAGCCCCTTTTCTAACAGGGGACTAAGTGTGATTAATACCGCGATTCATAATAAATCATACGGAGTACGATGATGGAAACAGTCCTGATTTCGCTGGTCATTATTCTGCTGATATTGCTTATCTTTGTCATAGCCCTGCTGCTCAGGCCGAGGAGAATCGAGGTTCCGGATATAGAGAACCTGGAGGCGAAGCTGCGATTCGCCCTCGCCTCCGCTGACTCGGTCAAGGAAGTGCGTGAGATACTGGCAGGCATGCCCCAAGATGTCGTGAGGTCAATAACCGCCAGCCTGGGCAAGCGCACCGGCAAGCTTAACGAGCTCATCGCCACCCTCGAGATGACCCAGTACGACAGGCTCTTCTATCTCGGCGAGCCCATCGACTTCGTGGGCATCAGGTACGAAGAGGGCGTCGACTTCATCGAGGTCAAGACCGGCAGGTTCCGCCTCACCGAGGACGAGCAGCGGCTACGCGAGCTTATCGAGAACCGCCAGGTGAACTACGTCCCGCTCATCATCGAGCGCGTCGCCATCGCCGAAGAGATCGATATAGAGGAATAAAGGTGAATACTACCTCAGTACATTGCAAATAAATACTATGTCATCATTCACAATCCACTCCGATTTCGGGCTCACCGGCGACCAGCCCCAGGCAGTGGAGAAGCTGGTCGCGGGGCTGCAGCAGGGGTATAAGAAGCAGACGCTTCTGGGCGTGACCGGCAGCGGTAAGACCTTCACCATGGCCAACGTCATCGAGCAGGAGCAGCGCCCCACCCTGGTCCTCGCTCACAACAAGACCCTCGCGGCACAGCTCTGCTCAGAGTTCAGGGACTTCTTCCCCCATAACGCCGTGGAGTACTTCGTCAGCTACTACGACTACTACCAGCCCGAGGCTTATATTCCACGCACCGACACCTATATCGAAAAGGAGATAGACATCAACGACGAGATAGACAAGCTGCGCCACGCCGCCACCCGCGCACTCTTCATGAGACGCGATGTAATCATCGTAGCGTCGGTTTCCTGTATATACGGCCTCGGAGCCCCGGACGAGTACTACAGCTTCGTGGTGAGCCTCTCAAGGGGGGAGAAACGAAACCGTGACCGACTCCTCCGTCAACTGGTGGACATGCAGTACGAGCGCAACGATATTGACTTCACGCGGGGACGGTTCCGCATCCGGGGCGACACACTGGAGATACAGCCCGCTTACGAGGAGCTGGCGGTTCGAATACAGTTCTGGGGCGACGAGATCGAACGCATCGTGGAGATAGACCCGCTGACCGGCGAGCTGCTTGCCGAGCGGGAGCAGATAGACATCTACCCCGCCAAGCACTTCGTCACCTCCTCCGACAAGCTGATGGCCGCTATCGAGGATATAAAGGCCGAGCTCGAGGAGAGGGTCGCCGAGCTCAAGGGCATGGGCAAGCTGCTCGAAGCGCAGAGGCTGGAGGCTCGCACCAACTACGATATCGAGATGCTGCACGAGGTCGGCTACTGCACCGGCGTGGAGAACTACTCCCGCCACCTTGCACGGCGCACTGCGGGAAGCCGTCCCTGGACGCTCCTAGACTACTTCCCCGACGACTTCCTCATGTTCATCGACGAGTCCCACATGAGCATCCCCCAGATCAGGGGCATGTACCACGGAGACCGCTCCCGCAAGGAGACTCTGGTTGAGTACGGCTTCCGCCTCCCCTCGGCGCTGGACAACCGCCCCCTCAACTTCGATGAGTTCGACCAGCACATAAGCCAGGTTGTCTACGTCTCGGCGACACCGGGCCCCTATGAATATAAGCACAGCGCCCAGGTGGTGGAGCAGGTGGTGCGCCCTACAGGGCTCCTGGACCCCACCATCGAGGTCAAGCCCACCAAGGGGCAGATAGACGACCTCCTCGACCAGATAAAGACGCGCACCGACCGCGGCGAGCGCTGCCTGGTCACCACCCTGACCAAGAGAATGGCGGAGCAACTCGCCGACTACCTCAGGGAGATGGGTATCAAGACCCACTACCTGCACTCGGAGATAGAAACGCTGGAGCGGGTGGAGATACTGCGCGACCTCCGCCTCGGCGTCTACGACGTCGTTGTGGGTATCAACCTTCTCCGCGAGGGGCTGGACCTTCCCGAGGTGAGCCTGGTCGCCATCCTCGACGCCGACAAGGAGGGCTACCTGAGGTCGGAGGGGGCGCTCATCCAGACCATGGGCCGCGCCGCCCGCCATATCTATGGCCATGTTATAATGTACGCCGACACGGTTACCGATTCCATGCGGCGCGCCATCGACGAGACCAGCCGCAGGCGCAGTATCCAGGTATCCTATAACCGGGAGCACAACATCACCCCCCAGGGCATCAAGAAGGCTATCAAGGGCATAACCGACCAGCTCAAGGCCGTAGCCGAGACCCGTGCTCCCTACGCCGTTGACACCGCCATCCCCAGGGACGAGATCGCACGCCTGATCAAGAGCCTGGAGTCACAGATGAAGACGGCAGCCAAGAACCTCGAGTTCGAGAAGGCTGCCCTCATCAGGGATCAGATTGTAGACCTGCGCAAGGAGCTTGTATAGCATGGAGGACGAAGAGACCAGGCAGGAACGCCGCGAGAAGAAGCTCAAGAAGAAGCATGAGCGTTTGCCCCAGCACGGGCGCGGCCTGGCACAGGTTTATAAGGACGCCATCCTCAAGCGGCTCAGGAGAGGGCGTAAAAAGGAAGCTGGTTGAAGAGAACGGGAATTTTCTTCCTCTACCTCATCGGGGAGAGGCTCAACGATTTCCCCGAGGAACTCGAGGGCATACTGAACAGGGACAACGTATATTTCTACGAAGCCTTCTACGAGTTGAAACCGACCCCCGAGGAACTGCTGCTCCAGGTGCATTCACCACGTATGATCGAGGGGGTGAAACAGACGCCCTACTACGAGACGGCGCTGTACTCGACGGGAGGCACGGTGCAGGCAGGGGAGAGTATCTGGCGGGGAGAGATAGACAACGCCTTCGTCTTCACCGGAACCGGCGATCATCACGCGGGAAGGGACTACTTCGGCGGCGGCTGTCACTTTAACGGCGCCGCCCTGGCCATAGCCAGCCTGAGGGAAAAGTTCGGCGCGCGAAGGTTCGCCATCCTGGACACCGACTCCCACCACGGCGACGGCACCAGGGACATATTCAAGGACGACAGAGATGTGCTCCACATCTGTCTCTGCAGCCAGAACTACGACAACGGCACCAACGTTGACATCGCCATCCCCTACCATGTAACCGATGAGGAATACCTCGCCAGGCTCGAGACAGAGTTCACACCCCGAATCGCCGAGTTCAAGCCTGAGATTATATTCTGGGAATTCGGCTATGATGCTACCAGCGGCGACTACGGCAGCAAGGGGCTTTCGCCCGACTGTCACCCCCGTATAGCCAGCATCGTGAAGCGGGCAGCGGATGATGTCTGCCGGGGAAGGATGGTGGCGATACTCTGCGGGGGCAGCAGGCGCGATATCGCCCGCTACTGCATCCCCAGGATAATCAACTGCCTGGCGGAATGACACCGCCACAAGGGCGACCCTCCGGGTCGCCCCTACATCGCCTGCCGACAGGCAGTAAGGCTTGAGTCCCTATCTCAACATATGCTATAATCGGCGAGGCTTGCGGGCTATGGGGAAACGATGGGCGGAAGTACTGAGAATCGTAGGGATCGGATGGTATATCGCTGCCTGTATCCTCCTCGGGACGCTAGGCGGTCGCTGGGTCGGACAGAAACTGGATGGTAGCACCAGCGAGGTTATATTCATCCTCCTCGGTTTGGCCCTCGGGCTGATCGTAGCCTTCTTCGGTACCTATCGAATACTGAAAGCGATAACGTCTGAAAATCGAAATAAAGGCGAGGGAAACAGCTAGTGCCCAGGTTAGGTCTCAAGAGTAAGCTGGCGATTGGAATCATCGCTGTTGTCGCGCTCATTCTACTCGGCGCTCTCTTTTTCCCCACCCCCGAACCGGATGTCCACCTTTCCGCCAACTACGGAGGCGACCACACCCCTGAACCTTTTTTCAAGCTGGGGCCCGTCTATTTTACCAACACACTCATTGCTTCATGCATGAGCATCCTGGTGCTTATAGGACTTTTCTATTTCGCCACCCGCAGGATGAAGCTCGTACCCGGTCGCCTTCAGGGCCTGGCGGAGAAGATTATCGAGATAATGCTGGATTTCGTGGAAGGGGTTGCGGGCAGGGAGAACGGGCGCCGGTTCTTTCCCATTGTAGCCACCATCTTTCTCTACGTCCTCACCAACGCCTGGATGGGGTTGCTGCCGATATTCAACGTCATCGGCTGGGGGCATGACGGTACCTCCGAAAACCTCTTGAGCTCGATTGCAGGCTCCATTTTCCCGGAATACAGCGGACATATAGTGGAAACAGCGCTGTTCCGGCCGGCCAATACCGATATCAATGTACCACTCATGCTGGCGCTGGTCTCGTTTATCTCCGTGGAATACTGGGGAATCACCGCTACAGGCTTTCGCCACTATGCGGGCAAGTTCTTCAGGTTCAGGCAACCTCTCCAAGGGCTGGTACTGCTCCTCAGGGGACGGGTAAAGTCCGCGATGGGTAGTCTCTTTTTCGGCTCTATTGAAATCTTCGTCGGCATCGTTGAGTTGCTCAGCGAATTTATACGCATCATCAGCTTCACCTTCCGTCTCTTCGGCAACATGACCGCAGGGGAGGTACTGCTGCTGATGATGGCCTTTCTTATTCCCTGGCTTGTTGCCGTGCCATTTTACGGGCTTGAGACACTCCTCGGTTTTATCCAGGCGCTCATTTTCGGAGGGCTGACGCTGGTATTCGCCACCATGGCGGTTACTCCCCACGAAGTCGAGCATTAATTACAATCCTGAAGGAGGTTAAAAATGGACTCAGAGGCAGCCAAGATGATAGGTGCAGGACTGGCTATGGGGTTGGGTGCTCTCGGTCCGGGGGTCGGTATCGGTATCCTGGGGTATGGAGCTATGCAGGCTCTGGGGCGCAACCCCGAGGCCCGGGGGCCCATCATGACCAATATGATCCTTTCCATCGCCTTCGCTGAGGCTATCGGGATCTATGCCCTCATTATAGCCATCATCCTCGGTATGCTATAGGTCGGCGTGACGCAAAGGAGGCGGAACTATGCAAGATGAAGGCTTACCTACATTCATCGCCATAATGGCGGCATCGGTGCTTATCATCGGGTCCATTGTCGGCGTAATTGTACTGGGCATTGTCCTGCTTATGCCAGCAAGCTGACAAGAGGTAACGGCACCCGATTCAAGGTATGTAACCGTTGTATTCGAAAGGAGTTCCATAGTGAGGCAGCGCATTGGCCTCGTCGTGACGATTATCTCCCTACCGCTGCTGCTCAGCGGCTGCGATGCCGCAGGAGAGCTCGGTATGAACTGGCATGGCCTCCTCGGGCAGTTCATAGCCTTTGGCCTCCTGCTGGGTATCCTGTTACTGGTCGCCTATAAGCCCGTCACCAGGATAATCGACGAGCGCTCGAAGCGAATCAAGGACAGCATGGACCAGGCCGAGTTCATCAAGGAGGAAACTGCGAGAACAGAGCAGCGGGTACAGGAGCAACTGACGGAGGCGCGCAAGCAGGGACAGGACATAGTAGCCCAGGCGGAGCAGATCGGCGAACGGCTCAAGGAAGAAGCGCGGCAGCAGGCGAAGCAGGACGCCGAGGCTCTCGTCGCCAGGGCCCGGAGCGAGATGCAGGCGGAGAGCGAGGAGGCTATCGCCCAGCTGCGCAAGGAGTTCGTCGAGATAGCGATTCAGGCGGCGGAGAAGGTGATCAACAAGGCGCTGGACAAGGAAGCACACCGGCAGCTTATCGAGCAAACGTTGAAAGAGAGTACCGACCTCAAGAAGGAGGACTAGTGGCGAGGGTCGCTTCGGCAAAGCGGCATGCACAGGCGGTATTTCAGATTGCCGTGGACGGCAACGCGGTGGAGCAGTGGCGGTCTGAGCTGGAGACAATCGCCTCAGCCCTGAGTGAGCCAGAGCTGGCGGCCATTCTGGAAGACCCCAAGATTCACTTCAGCGACAAGGTACAGCTTATCGACAAATGCCTTCCCGGGCTCAGCCAGCTTGCCCTGAACTTCGTTTACCTTCTGGTATCGAGGCAAAGACTCGGTATTTTGGAAGGGGTAGTAGCTGAATACGAGCGTATGGCGGATGCCTACAACGGCCTGGAGCATGCCAGAGTTATAACCGCCATACCTGTCGACGAGGAAGATAAAGAGAAACTCAGCCAGCACCTGGCCACGATGACGGGGAAGCAAATAGTGCTCGCAACGGATGTCGACCCCGCAATCATCGGCGGCTTCGTTGCCAGGGTCGGCGACAAGCTCATCGACGGCAGCACCAGGGCAAAGCTGGAGGCTTTGAAAAAGAAGCTTGTCCAGGCGGCATAGGGCAAGGCTGGTAAAACGCGGGAAAAGGAGCAGGTAATATGGCACGGTCTCAAGACATCGCTCATGTTATCAGGCAGCAGATCGAGCAGTTCGGCGCTACGGTGACCGCGGTAGACGTGGGCACCGTAGTAGAGGTCGGCGACGGCATCGCCCATATCCACGGGCTCTCTGGAGTCAAATACAACGAGCTGCTCGAGTTTCCCCACGATGTAATAGGGCTGGCGCTCAACCTCGAGGAAGATAGCGTCGGAGCTATCCTGCTCGGTGATTATTCCGAGATCAAGGAAGGGGATGAGGTAAGGTGCACCGGACGAATCGTGGAGGTGCCAGTGGGAGAAGGGCTTATCGGCCGGGTGGTAAACGCTCTGGGACAGCCTATCGACGGCAAGGGACCTATAGATTACCAGAAAACCCTCCCCGTAGAACGGGTAGCGCCCAACGTAGTGCTCCGCACGTCTGTAGATACACCGGTGCAGACCGGCATCAAGGCAATCGACAGTATCATCCCCATCGGCCGGGGACAGCGAGAGCTTATCATCGGCGACCGCTCCACAGGGAAGACCGCCATCGCTATCGATACCATCATCAATCAGAAAGGCGGCGACCTTATCTGCATCTACGTAGCTATCGGGCAGAAATCCTCCAAGGTGGCACAGACAGTAGCTATACTGGAGCACTACGGGGCCATGGAGCATACCATCATTGTCTCGGCCAACGCCTCCGACTCCGCAGCCCAGCAGTACCTGGCGCCTTACGCAGGCTGTGCTATGGGCGAGGAGTTCATGGAGCAGGGACGCGACGCCCTGGTCATCTACGACGACCTCACCAAGCACGCCTGGGCTTACCGTCAGCTATCGCTGCTCCTGCGCCGTCCCGCCGGACGCGAGGCTTACCCCGGGGACGTATTTTATCTTCATTCACGCCTGCTCGAGAGGGCAGCTAAATACAATGCTGAGAACGGCGGAGGCTCGCTCACCGCTCTGCCCATCATCGAGACCCAGGCTAACGACATCTCAGCCTATATACCCACCAATGTTATCTCTATCACCGATGGCCAGATTTACCTGGAGACCGACCTGTTTAACGCCGGAATTAGGCCAGCGATGAACGTCGGCCTTTCGGTATCGAGGGTCGGGGGCACAGCTCAGACTAAGGCTATGAAAAAGGTGACGGGCAGGCTCCGCATCGACCTCGCCCAGTACCGTGAGATGTCTACCTTTGCCCAGTTCGGCACCGCCGACCTCGACAGGGCGACCAAAGCGCAGCTTGACCTCGGCCAGCGCATTACCGAGATTCTGAAGCAGCCCCAGTACGTACCCGTCCCGATGGCGAAGCAGGTGATGATTCTCTACACGGTAAACAACGGCTACCTCGATGATGTGCCCGTGAACAATATCAGTTCCGTTGAGGATTCGTTCCACAAATATATGGAGACCAATCATCCCGATATCGGCAAGGCCATCGCCGCGGAGAAAATGCTCAGTGACACTACCGAGGAGGCGCTGAAAAAGGCCATCGCCGAGTTCAAGCAGACAGTGTCCTACGTGAGCGACGAGACCAGCATCGTACCCGATGAGAAGACAGAGTAATGATCCCTATTCGCGTTATTCGCCGCCGTATCCGCTCCATACAGAGTACTGCTAAGGTAACCAGAGCCATGGAGATGATAGCCGCCTCCAAGATGAGGCAGGCGCAGCTCCGCGTTGTGGCAGGACGCCCCTATGCCGAGAAGATGCAGGAGGTGGTAGCCCACCTCGCTGCCCAGACCCAGGCAGGCGAGGAGCCTCACCCGCTGCTTCAGCGCAGGGAGGTCAAACGCATCGCCGTCGTTCATATCGCCGCCGACCGCGGCCTGTGTGGCGGCATGAATGCTAATATCAACCGCATGACAGCCAACTTCATCTCTGGGCAGAGTGTGCCTGTGACAGCAGTCGCTGTGGGACGGAGAGGGGTCTCATTCATGTCAAGATACTGCGAGGAGATGCTGGCCGAGTTCACAAACCTGGGAGACCGTCCCTCCCTGCTCGACACCCTCCCCATATCACGCGTGGTCATCGACGACTATATGAATGGAACGATAGACCAAGTCTACCTGGCTTATACCAGGTTCATCACCACCGTGAACCAGCAGCCCGTGCTCCGCGAGCTTCTGCCCATCGAGCCAGCTCAGCTGGAGCGCACGGAGCACCTGGAATATATCTACGAGCCCTCAGCTACGGTGGTTTTACAGCAACTCCTTCCCCGCTATGTCGAGATGCAAGTTTATCACGCTATTCTAGAATCAATCGCCAGCGAACAATCAGCCAGGATGGTTGCCATGCGCAATGCAACTGACAACGCCAACGATATGATCGAGGAGCTCACCCTCATGCTTAACAAGGCGCGCCAGGAGTTGATTACCAAGGAACTCCTCGATATTGCCGGAGGGGTGACGCCGGTTTAGGGATGTGAGACGTTGGAGACTTTTACAGCGTTGAAAACGAACGCAGTAAAAAACGCTTAGAACGACTAGAACATCATAGGAGGCTATCATGGCCAACGGTAGAGTAGCTCAGGTAATCGGTACGGTAGTCGACGTCGAGTTCCCTCCGGACGAGCTGCCGGCGCTCAACAATGCCATCGAGATCCCTCGAGAAGACGGCAAGCTCGTTCTGGAGACGCAGCACCACATCGGGAACAACTGGGCACGCTGCCTTGCTCTATCGCCCACCGATGGGCTGGAACGAGGCGCCGAGGCCATAGATACCGGGGCGCCTATCTCCGTGCCCGTGGGAAGAGAGACCCTGGGACGCCTGTTCAATATCGAGGGGGTGCCACTTGATAACCTCGGCCCGGTCAACGCCAAGGAGCACTGGCCCATCCACCGCCCTCCCCCTCCTTTTACCGAGCAGGAGACCAAGACCGAGATGCTGGAGACCGGTATCAAGGTGATGGACCTCATAACACCATTCACCAAGGGGGGTAAGATAGGAGCCTACGGCGGAGCCGGTGTAGGCAAGACCGTGGTAATTATGGAGTTGATACGCAATATCGCCACCGAGCACGGTGGCTTCTCCGTATTCGCCGGCGTCGGCGAAAGGTCACGAGAGGGCAACGACCTCTGGCACGAGATGAGAGGCTCAGGGGTAATCGATAAGACTGTGCTGGTCTTCGGACAGATGAACGAACCTCCGGGTGTGCGACTTCGTATCGCGCTCACCGGTTTGACGATGTCTGAATATTTCCGCGATGTCGAGGGGCAGGACGTTCTCCTGTTCATCGACAACATATATCGCTATATCCTGGCCGGTATGGAGGTATCGGCACTCCTGGGCAGGATGCCCTCCGCAGTCGGCTATCAGCCCACCCTCGGCACAGAGATGGGCGAACTGGAGGAGAGGATTACCTCCACCAAGAAGGGCTCCATAACCTCCTTCCAGGCGATCTACGTCCCCGCCGATGACTACACCGACCCCGGTATCGTTACCACATTCGGGCACCTCGATGCTGTTGTAGCCCTCGAACGCTCCATAGCCGAGCAGGGTCTCTACCCCGCCGTAGACCCGCTGACATCCACCTCGCGCATCCTCGATCCCAACATAATCGGCGAGGAGCACTACCAGGTGGCACGGGGTATACAACGGGTATTGCAGCGCTATAAAGACCTCCAGGACATCATCGCAATACTCGGCATGGAGGAGCTCAGCGACGAGGATAGGCTTACGGTAGCCCGTGCCCGCAAGATTCAGAGATTCCTCTCCCAGCCTATGTTCGTCGCCGAGGCCTTCACCAATATCCCCGGCAAGTACGTGCCGATAAAGGAAACAGTACGCGGGTTCAAGGAAATCCTAGATGGCAAGCACGATGAGCTTCCAGAGCAGGCTTTCTTCATGGTAGGCGGAATAGAAGAGGCTATGGAGAAAGCGAAGACCATGCAATAGAGGACGGCGATGCCGAAAGTAACATTTGAGATCGTGACCGCTGAGCGAATAGTTTATACCGACGATGTCGATGTCGTGGCAGCCCCGGGCATCGAGGGCCAGCTCGGTATACTGCCACAGCATGCGCCCCTGATGACCATGCTTCAGCCCGGCGAACTCATGGTGAGGAAAGATGGCGAGGAGCAATCAATTTTCGTCAGCGGCGGGTATCTTGAGGTACAGGGAAACAAGGTGACGGTACTGGCGGACACCGCAGAGCGAGCGGAGGAGATCGATACCGAACGCGCCGAAGAGGCAAGGCGGCGTGCCGAGCGGCGAATGGCCCTGCCTCCCGACCAAGTAGACCACGCGCGCGCTCAAGCGGCATTGTTGCGCTCACTGGTACGGCTCAAGGTAGCCCAGAAAGGCCGAAAGAGGAGAATACAGACGTAGATATCCAAAGGGGTAGGTTGGAGCACCTGCTCCAACTGCGGATTCGTTGCCATAGTAGTAGCGACGCTATTCCACCAAGCCCAATCTGCTGCGCCTGCGGCCGTACCAGCGTAATATCATATACCCCGCCAGGCCAACAGCCATCCAGCCAATACCCACCCACCGGCTATAGTCCTGGACAACGAGTATCACCAGCCATATCGCAACTGTGGCGACGAGTCCAATGATAGCAGTTATCGGCAGTTCACGCCCCTTAATTTTTATGTTGCCGCGCAGCTTAAATGGACGCTCTAACTCCGGCTTTTTTATCCTCAAGGCTATGATAGATGCATGTGCGAAGGCAAACGCAAGGAGAGAGCCAAAGGTATAGAGACCACCCAGATTGCTGAATATCTCGGTTATATCCTCACGGAACAGACCCGGGACGAGAATGAGCAGGGCTACTACGCCGAACACGACGATGGAGATGTAAGGCGTCCTGAAGCGTGGATGCACTTTATGGAAGGCGGCAGGCAGCTGTTGATAGTGCCCTAGTGAGAAAGCGAGCCGGGATATTCCCATAATGCCAGCGTTAGTGGCAATGAGCAAAATGGTAGCCGCCAGTATCGCCACCAGCGGTTCAAATACCGCTTTCAGCCCCGCAAATGGGAAGGCATTGGCGATACCGGCTACCGGGTCACGTGCCCAATCAGTTGCCATCTCCTGTGGGGTCATCGCGGAAAGGCCCACTATGGAGATACCTGAAAACATGATCAGCACGGTGAACATCATCATAATCATCGCCCGCGGCACACGGATATGGGGAAGGCGTGTTTCCTCTGACATCTGGGAAACCGTCTCCACGCCGGTATAAGCCAGCGCTGCCAGAGCAATGCCAAAGACAAGATTGGTCACCGTCGGCCAGTTACCACTGCCGAACATGTTGTCCGCTAGCTGGCTGAAGCTGAACTCAACAATCCCCGGGCTCAATAGGAATACCAGACCTATTATCACCAGCAAAGCCTGAGTTGCCACATCGATTATCGCCGCCCCGATATTGACAAATGCGGTCTCCCTGACACCGATGACGTTAAGGCATATCAGGAACACGACAATGCCCATAGAGAGCGCAGTGCCCAGCCATGGTTCGGTCTTTAGAGGCTCCCAGAAATAGCCGAGATAGGGAGAAATGGTGTAAGCGGAGATCGAGATGGTCACGATATAGCTCAGCAGCAGCGCCCATCCTGCGATGAAGCCTACATGCTGGTTAAATCCATGGCGGGCGAAACTCGCCGACCCTCCCGCCTCAGGGAACATCGTGGCACCTTCCGAATACGTAAGGGCGGTGCATATAAAGAGAAGACCGGCTGCGAAAAGGGCTATCGGTGTTGCCCCCATGGCAACCAGGACAACGACGCCCAGTGCATAGTAGATAGAGGAGCCAACATTGCCGTAGCCGGCGCTGTAGAGGGCTGGTACACCTAACACCCGGCGAAGACGCCCCGTCCCCACCGGGGGGCGGCGAAGACTGACATCCCCTGGCTTACGGTGGCTGATTTCCTTCAGTTCGCTTTTTCGCGAAGGCTCTCTAGATCTCAATAGTTCTTGCCTTGACCCGACATTTCTCGGCGGTGATGATAGACTCAATCTGAGAGACCGCCAGTCCCACCTTGCCTTCGTGATTGACCACCACGTAATCGAACATGGGTAGACTGTTCATCTCTTCCTGAGCAGCCTTCACCCTGAACTCCAGGTCAACGCCTGCTTCCGTCTTGCGCCGCTTCAGCCGCCCCTCCAAATCCTTCATCGAGGGCGGGGCAACGAATAGGAACACAGCTTCGGGCAGCATTTTCCTGATGGTAGCCGCCCCCTGGACATCCACTTTGACCACCACGTCCTGCCCACGATCCAAACCCTGCTTTAACTCACGTTTCGGTACCCCGTAGAAATGACCGTAGACATCAGCATATTCCAGAAGTTCGCCACCCGCTATCATCCGCTCGAACTCGGACCGGGTAACGAAATGGTAGTCCTTACCTTCAGCCTCGCCCTGCCGCATAGGCCGTGTTGTCGCCGTTACAGCGAAGTAAAGGGGGTGGCCTAACCCCTTCAAGCCGGCTATGACGGCGTCCTTGCCCACTCCCGATGGCCCAGAGATAACGAAGAGTAGTGGGGTTGCTTGAAAACCTGTGTCTCCCGCGTTCACCCTAACCTCACTCCGATTTAAATTCAACACCGCGGCTTGCCGCCACCCTGCCAGCGATGGTCTCCGCTGCAATGGCCACCAGTATGATATGCCCGCTCTCCATAACCAGCGCCGCCTTGGTTCTTCTGCCGCTTGTCAGGTCTACGAGAAGCCCTTTGCCTTTTGCCGCTTGCAGCATGCGCTTCACCGGCGCCGACGCTGGCGATACGATTGCTATAACCTTATCTATAGCCACGATGTTGCCGAATCCGACATGAACCAGCTCTGTGCTCATAAAACTCTCCCGCATCAATACTAGTTATCAGCCCGCGCTCAGACGCCCTAAATCCTGCCAGAATGTGGGATATGATATACTTGCTGCCTCCGCATTGTCAATCTCTGACTTCCCGTCGGCGATGAGAGCCGCCACCCCGAGCATCATGGCCAAACGATGGTCGCCATGGCTATCGCATCCAGCACCGCTCAGCTTCCTTCCGCCATGAATGACCATGCCGTCGGGAAGCTCCTCTACATCAGCTCCCATCTTCGAGAGCTCCTTCGCCGTGGCACTTATCCTGTCTGTCTCCTTCACCCGAAGCTCCTGAGCATCTCTGATAACCGTTCTGCCATTCGCCGCACAGGCTGCCAGGGCAATAAGCGGAATCTCGTCGATTACCCTGGGGATGAGTTCCCCACCGATCTCCGTGCCTCTCAGTGAACTCGATTGCACTTCCAGGTCAGCCACAGGCTCGCCATGTAACACATGCTCGTTCCCCACCGCTATATCAGCACCCATCGAGAGCAGCACATCGAGGATACCGCTCCTTGTCGGATTGATACCTGCGTTCGGCAGCCTGATGCTGGCTTGGGGATGAATGGCGCCGGCAACAAGCCAGAAAGCGGCAGCACTGATGTCCCCGGGTATGAGCAAATCCACGGCTTTCAAGCTGCCTGGGGAAAGGTGTATAGTATCCCCGTCGACCTCGATCCCCGCTCCCATCTCCTTGAGCATTCTCTCGGTATGGTCGCGGCACGGCACCGGTTCCTCTATGACAGTATGTCCCTGCGCATAGAGCCCGGCAAGTAGGAGCGCGGACTTGATTTGAGCGCTGGCAACAGGAAGCCGGTATCGAATCCCGCGCAGCTTTCCCCCTTGTATCTCTAGCGGCGCCCGTGAGTCATCTATTTGACCTGAAATCTGGGCCCCCATGAGCCTGAGCGGCTGAATCACACGGTCCATGGGACGGGATCGCAGCGACTCATCGCCGGTGATTACCGAGGGAAAAGGCTGGGCCGCGAGCAGGCCTGCCAGGATGCGCATGGTCGTTCCGCTGTTCCCGGCATCGAGTGCCCCCCCAGCCTCTGTCAAGCCATTCTTCCCCACTCCATGTATGTCCAGCTCGTCACCATCTCCGGTCTCTATCCCTACTCCCAGAGCCCGCATACAGGTAACCGTGCTGAAACAGTCATCGGACTGAGAGAAATTGCTGACCCTAGCATCGCCCTGTGCTATACTGTTGAGGATAACAGCGCGGTGAGATATGGACTTATCGCCGGGGATATGAACCTCGCCCTGTAAAGCGCTGGCGGTCTGAACCCTCTGCCTCATCGACACTCCCCCTCCATCCACCGCTCCCTCGCCTCGCGGGCACGGCCAAGCGCATCTTTGAGTTCCCCTCCCCCCCCCTGAATCATCTGGCTATACCTCTGCAACTCCTCGATGAAACGGTCTATCCATTTGACTATATCATCACGGTTGGTTATACAAATATCCCGGTTCATCTCCGGGTTCCCCGCAGCCAGGCGGGAGAGGTCACGGTAGCCTCCTGCCGCAAGCTCGGCCATCTCCGGCCATAAGGGGCTTTGTATCGTGGCGGAAACAAATGCCGCCGAGAGCAGCATTGGCAGGTGGCTGACTCCAGCAACCAGCCTGTCATGTGCCCCAGCATCGATTATAAACGGCCTGGCTCCTATCGACGTTACCAGCTTCTCCACTTCCTGTACGGCTTCGCTGGCTGCGCCCGCAGCGGGCGTAAGACAATAGACACAGCCCCTGAAGAGGTCGGCGGTAGCCTCGTTCAAACCCGAGGTCTCTTTACCCGCCATGGGATGTCCCCCGACAAAGTTGACATTACCTGGCAGATACTCTTCAGCCCACCCCATAACCTTTGCCTTGGTGCTGCCGGTGTCGGTTACTACACAGCCGGGTGACAGGTGGGCGGATATCTTTTTCAATACCTCTTCGATGGTTATCACAGGGGTCGATATCACTACTAGGTCCGCACCGTCCACAGCTGCTTTGAGGTTGCTTGCGGATCGATCTATAATCCCGCGCTTCTCAGCCCTGGATACCGTCTCTGGGCGACGGCTGAATCCCACGATCTCCGCCTCCACAGCTGACAACTCCTTCAACGCCAGCGCCAGCGACCCGCCTATAAGGCCCAGCCCTATTATCGCTACTCGTTCCAACAGGCACTCCTCATCTTAGTATCCCTCTCCGGTAAAAAGGTTGATGAACCCATCCACCGGCCACATCAAGACCGCCCACAGTGCTCCTGTAAAAAGGAGCAGAAAAACAAACAACAGCAAGAATACCGAACCGTACCTCTCCATCCGTGCCAGGGCATAAGCCTGACGCCTCGGCAGAACGCCAACCGCGACCTTGAACCCGTCCAGAGGAGAAATCGGAATGAGATTGAACACAGCCAGTATTATGTTAAATACGATAATGAACCCTACTAGTATAGCAGCAATCGAGCCTAACGCCAGATCCTCCGGATATAGCCTGCCCGGTGACTGCCATGTCACCGCCCCCGCTCTTATCAGCGCCCCGAATATGGCAGCCAAGATAAGATTGAACACAGCCCCCGCCACCGCCACCATAGCCATGCTTCTC
The DNA here is from genome assembly GCA_011174795.1 of Dehalococcoidia bacterium. GTDB lineage: Bacteria > Chloroflexota > Dehalococcoidia > SZUA-161 > SZUA-161 > W281. The sequence goes on along the minus strand of DUEY01000015.1, from coordinate 2,876 downwards.
CTGGGGTTGCCCCTTAAAAGCTCGTAGTTCACCGGTACCGGTTTGCCCCAGCCGAATCCCACCAGGAAAATCATCAGTGTCCCCATAGGATCGAGGTGTTTGATAGGATTCAGTGTGAGCCTGCCCAGCTTCTTCGCCGTGGAATCGCCCAGCCAGTTCGCTACCAGGGCATGACCGAATTCATGAATCGTTACCGCAACCAGCAAAGCTATACAGATGATGGCTACGAGTAAAAAGAACGCCGCCGGGTCATCTCTCAGCAAGCCGAAATTGCGAAGGAGCATAGGTATTTGCCCTGTCGGGTTATTATAGCACAGTTGTATCTGCACCGAAATTCAAATGCATCGGTTTCAGCTTGACAGCGCAACCCCGACTTGTTAGACTGCGCAAGGTTAGTTAATAGCGAAAAACGCACATGGAAGCAGATGAATTCTTCAAGGTTTTTTTCACCGCCGCCGCCCCGATATCCGAACTGCGTGGAGCTATACCGCTCGGTATCAACGCTAACATCTCGTGGCCCATTGTTTTCGTTGTAGCAGTCGCGGGAAACCTGCTGCCCGTTCCTTTTCTCCTGCTGTTTCTCGAACCAGTCTCAAAGTTTTTAAGCAGAGTGAAGTTGTTCGAGAGAATCATTAACTGGATATTCCGTCTATCAAGGCGGAGGGGAAGAATTGTAGAACGGTATGAAAGAATCGGGTTGACCATCTTCGTAGCAATCCCCCTGCCCGTGACCGGCGCCTGGACCGGCTCCATCGTCGCTTTCCTTCTGGGGATGAGCTTCTGGCGCGCCTTTATCTCTATCATAATCGGGGTATTAATCGCCGGAGTGATCGTTACATCTGCCGCTGTCTTACTGGACTACGCGTTCTTCGACTAGCGACTGAGGGGCTGTCTTCTATAGACTATGATTCAATCCGCCGGGGTTCAAGACTACTAAATAGAGGGGCAAGCCATGATACTGGACTTCATCACCACCATACGTAAAAACCACGCCCTCGAGCATGCCACCGTATCCGTGCTGATGCGCAAGCTCAGGCCGGGAGCTAGGCTGATGGGCCGGTCTACCGCAGACGGGTTCTATATCTACGGGGACGCTCCTCATGAGGCGGTGTCGGAAGCTGCTGAAGAGGCTCTGGGCAGATTGAAGCAGGGAGAGGGTAACCTGGCGGTATCCCCCTTCTGCGGCACCAACCTTGCCGTAGCTGCAATCCTCGCAGGGCTGGCATCCATGCTGGCAATGAGAGGAGAGAAGGAAGCAAACCGCTTGCCCAACGTACTTCTAGCAACGCTGGCGGCAGTAGTCATCGCCCAACCCATAGGCAGGATTGCTCAAAAATATCTTACGACATCGGCCGACGTAGCTGATGTCGACATCGCGGAGGTCACCTCCACGCGTAAGGGAACACACACCCGCCACAAGATAAGAACTCTGCGAGGCTGATTATCTCTGTCTATTGGTAGCAGCCCCGCAGAGTCGTTTTGCTCCGCACTTCACGGAAAGCTCTTGACCTTAACCGGCAAGAAGCTCTTTGACCTTCGCTATGAACGGGGGCAGCACCTTCTTATAATCTCCGACCACCCCGTACTGGCAGACCCCGAATATGTTGGCTTCGGAGTCCTTATTTATCGCCACCATATTCTTCGAGCCCGAACAACCCGCCAGATGCTGGCTGGCGCCCGATAGTGCAATACCGATGTAGAGGGTAGGCGTAACCAGCTTGCCGGTGAGCCCCACCTGAGAGGTTGCCGGCAGCCATCCCGAGTCGCATGGCGGCCTTGTCGCTCCCACGGCTCCACCCAGCATCTTTGCCAGCTCCTCGAGCTGTCCGAATGCCTCGGGACCGCCCATACCCCTGCCGCCACACACCACTACCTCAGCATCCTCGAGTTTCACGCCTTCAACCTCTTCCTTGACCTTCTCCAGCCATTTCACCTTCACCGCAGACTCATCTATACCAGCGTCGAACGGGACGACCTCACCCTTACGGGACTCACTGCGCTCCAGTGGCTCCTGTGACTTCGGCCTGACGGTCGCCATCTGAGGTCGCGTCCCTTCACAGACGACAATAGAGACCGCATTTCCGCCGTATACCGGCTTGGTCTGAAGCATCAGCTTCGTATCGGTGTCGATGGCAAGCTCGAGACAGTCGGTCGTCAGCCCGGTGCCCAGCCTGAACGCCAGCCTCGGACCGAGGTCACGCCCCATGGCTGTCTGGCCCATGAGCAGTATGTTGGGCGAGACCTGCTGGCAGAGCTTCTCCATCGCCGCCACATACGAATCAGTAACATAATTCTTGAACACAAGGCCTTCGATAACGTAAACCTTGTCCGCACCAAAGCGGATTGCCTCTTCGGCAACATCGCTGACCTTCTCCCCGATTAGCACCGCCGACAACTCCTCGCCGAGGGTATCGGCGAGCTTTCTGCCCACTCCGAGCAGCTCGGTGGTTATCACAGCCAGCTTGCCTTCGACCACCTCACCGCAAATCATAACCCCTTTGTTATCAGCCATCTGGTTTACCTCCTAATCATCATCAGATATTGACTTAGATCAGCTTCAACTCCCTGAGCTTGAGAGCCAGTTTTACCGCCATCTCCTCCTCGTTCTCGCCTTCGATAATTTCGCACTTCGCCTCTCGAACCGGGATGAACAGCTTGAGCATCTTAGTCTTCGCGCCGGTCTTGCCGAGCCTGGAGGCATCGGCACCGATATCCCCCGCACTCCAGACGGGAACTGTCTTCTTGGCGGCAGCCATAATCCCCTTCAGGGTAGCGTACCGGGGCTCGCCGAGCTCGTTGCTCACCGTTATCACAGCGGGCAGCGATACCTCGACCGCCTCATAGCCATCGGGAAGCACCCGCTCCACCTTGGCTTT